>JAYZHP010000082.1:0-5853 GCA_036166415.1 Fidelibacterota bacterium
AACCATCCGTTTCAGACATTTCTTCATCACAATAAACAAACGAAGTATTGCAAAGATTATCCGGTATAGTAACAAATACTTTTTCTCCCTCAAAGGAGATCTGTTTTTTTGCTAATTGAAGTGCAGAATTAATTTGAGCAATTAATTCTTTATCATTTGTATTTAAAGAATTTTTTTTGGATTTATATGGTTTATATAAAACAGAGGAGAGTATTTGCTTTTCATTTTCTTCCACCCATCGCACGCATAGGAGATATTTATTTGAAATTAATAAATGAATCACGAAGCAGTTCTACCTATCCCAACTTTTTGAGCCATCATCAATAAAGCCATGATTGTCAGCTTTAAAGGCAAATAAAACATATCTCCTTCGAACAATTGTTTCTTCTATTGGGCTACCTACGCGAACGCTATTACCTTCATCTTCAAGTGAAATTAAATAAGGTTTTTGAGAGACAGGGCAAAAATACATTGATGAATCTGGCATATAAGTATCATAATAATTAATTACCTCAACGCGTTCTGATGGTACTTCTTCTACTAGCTCAACAAAGTTTGTATCTGATGTAAATTTGTTTAATAATTTCTTCTGCACATATGATGTGTCATTTCGGGATAAATCTTCTGAATACATGACAATCGTAGCAATTGTATCAGAAATAGTATCTCGGCGCATCATTGGAAAGCCAAAAGTAGTATCAAATTCTATATCATATCCCTTTGGGACATTGACTGAAAATGTTTTGTTATTAAGAGTGATTGATTGGTTCCCAAGGTAGGTTGAGTCACCTGAGATAGAATCTCTAACCGAATTAACAACTTGAACAGCCCAAAGGCCATCTGGTGAATACTCACCCATAACCGATTTATAAAAATTCTGAACATCGTACATATTTTCCATAAAAAAATGGCTTTCCCCCTGGAAGGATTCTTCTTCATCCCAAATAGCACGTGGCACATATATACAAATAATTAGAAAGATAAAGGCAGCCACAATACCTAACTCAAGGAGGTCGGAATAATTTTTTCGTTTTTCAGATGTAAAGTTATTTTGATCTTTATTCATAATCTTATTACGGAGTATTAATTCATTGTTAATATTTTATTTATGCTCTAAAACAGAGAAGTAATATTAATACAATTTATATCTTGAAGTATAGTTTAATCTACTAATAATATAATCAATCAAGCTCAATTCTTCTGAATACCGGTTTCGAGTTATTATTTACTTTGCCAAGCTCTTCGAGGAGCTTTTTTTCTTTACTGGATGGCTTTTGCGGTGTATCAACATGTACGCGCACTAATTGATCACCCCTAGAAGATCCTCGCATCCTAGGAAACCCTTTACCTCTCATTCTTAAAATTTGCGATGATTGAATACCTGCTGGAATTTTAAGATTGGCCTTACCTTCCAATGTTGGAACCTCAAGGGTTATGCCTAACGCAGCTTCATAAAATTGAATAACCACTTCAGTGATTACGTCCTCACCATTTCTATTGAATATTGAGTGATCTTCCTCTTCGAAGAAAATAATTAGATCTCCTGATTGATAACCTTTGGGTCCTTTATTCCCTTGTTGGTTCAATGTCATGTAATTTCCAGCAGAAACACCTGATGGGACTTTTATTTTAATTTCGACAGTTTTGCGATTTAAACCACTTCCACCGCAATCATTGCAAGGGTTTTGTATTGTTTGGCCAGATCCAGTACAAACTGGACATTCTCTTACCGATACTGATTGTCCAAAAAATGATTGTGAAACTTGCCGAACTTGACCGGATCCATTACATTGACCACAGGAAACTGGCATTGTGCCTTTTTTTGCACCACTCCCCGAACACGTGTCACAATGCTCTAAGCGCTTAATTTTTAAAGTTTTGTTTACTCCAGAATAGATATCAGAGAAGGTAAGTTTTAAATTAGCTTTTAAATCACGTGCTTTTTTTATTCTTGTGCCTCTATTGCCACCAAAAATTCCACCAAAAGGGTCAAAACCATCACCAAAAATATCTCCAAAATTATTGAGAATGTCCTCCATAGACATCCCGCCTTGAAAACCAGCGCCTCCACCGCTATTAACACCGGCATGGCCAAACTGATCGTATTGTTGACGTTTTTGGTCATCGGAAAGGATAGAATACGCTTCAGCTGCTTCTTTGAATTTTTTTTCTGCGCCTGAATCATTAGGATTTTTATCTGGATGATACTTCATTGCTATTTTTCGATATGATTTTTTTAGCTCATCTGGGCTAGCGGATTTAGAAACACCCAAAATTTCGTAATAATCTCTCATGATGGAGTTTGATTTACCACAACCTTAGCATGTCTGATAACGCGATCTTTATAAAGATAACCTTGTTCGAAAACTTCGATAATTTCATTTTCATTTTTACCATCTTCAGTTCTAATCATTAATGCATCATGCAATTCCGGATCTAGCATATCACCAATTTTTGTAAAGGTCTTAACATCTAGATTTATAAAATGTTTTTTAACATTATTTATAATCAATGAAATACCTTCAATTAATTTTTCAATATTTACATTATCTTTACTCGCTGATGCCTCATTGAGCCTCTCTAAATCATCCAGAACGGATAAGAAATTCTTTATCACAGATTCACCTTCATATTTTAATAAATGCTCAATTTCTTTATCTTTTCTTTTTCTATAATTATCAAATTCAGCCTTAAGTCGTAAATGTTTTTCGCTATTTTCATCGATAGTATTTTTTAATTCTTTTATTTGACTTTTCAACCTATCTGTTGGTGATAATTTTTTTGTTTTACTTGATGCTGTCTTGGCTGATTTTTTAGATGGCATTTTGCACTACCTTTCTAAAGGTATTTAGTATATTTTTTACATTTATATAGTTTAGTCGCTTTGGTCCAATAACTCCAATTCTACCAGTCATTGCTTTAGTTTCAAATTTTGATGTTAAGATTGCGCAATTGTTAAATATTTCATCTTTGTTTTCTTTTCCAATCAAATCACAATCATGATCTGCGTCAAAATTCTTATTGATATAAATATTAAGAAACGACTTGTCGAGTGCAGGCAATATTTTTTTAAAATTATTTATATTTTGAAATTCTGGTTGTTTAAGTAAAACATTAGCTGGTGAAGTATATATTAATTTATTATTCTCTATAGAGAAATATGAATAACGATCATTTATCAAAACTTGAATCAATTCATGATTGAATACAGGGCTATCATTCAGGCGATATACAATGGTATTTTGAATTTCACTTAAAGACAGACCAACCAGTCTATCTTTAAGTAATGCGGTAATTGATTTGATATGTTTTTCTTTAATATCAATGTCAAGATCCAATACTATAGATTTAACCAAGCCATTATCCATTCCAATAACCATCATGATGCGATTACCATTAAGCTCAATTATTTCTATATCAACTAAAATGCTATTTTGATATTCAGAAATCATAACAATACTAAACATATTACTTAACTCAGAAAGCATTGTAGCCGTTGCATTCAGTATTTCATCAACATTAGTTGAAACTGTCTTTAATTCATCCTCTAATTCAGGGATAACATCTTCATTGATAATATTATTAGAACTAATTGAATTAATATAAAACCTATACCCAAGGTCAGTGGGAATTCGACCACCTGACTTGTGAACTTGTGTTAAAAATCCATCTTTTTCAAGAGATGACATTACATTTCTAATCGTGGCACTTGACAAGTCTGCTGAGATTCTTTTTTGAACGTATTGCGATGAAATAGGTTGGCATGTATTTATATATCCCTCTACTATCGTTTCTAGGATAGATGCGTATCTTAAATCTAAGTTATTATATTTTTGTATTGTCATAAGGGAAATTAGATGATTTTATCTACTTGAATCAAATATGTTATATTACTTAAGAAAACGTGAAATAGCTCTGTTGGATCCTATAAATCCAACTAAAATAGAAATAGCCAATAAAACTTGAATAATTAAAATTTGATCGTAAAGTATTCCAAATTTTGTCAAATCATAAATTAAATATTTACTAAACCTTAATAAGCCCACTAATGAATAAACAGCTAAAATCGAAGCGATTATCCCATGAATTATACCCTCTAAAATAAATGGCCCTTTAATAAACCATTTAGTTGCACCTATTAATTGAAGTGATTTTATCAGTTCTTTTTTTGAAAAAATAGTTAAGCGAACAGTATTTGAAATAATAAAAATTGCTATTATAAAAGTGATTGAAACCACAGCAACCATTATTTTCAAAAATCTGTCATAATAATTTTCGATTCTAGAAATAAGCTTTCCTTGATGATTGACTTCATCAACTTCTCTATATTTTTTAATATCTGATATTATTGGTTTTATATCAAGTTTGGTGGGCCAATCATTTTTTAAATTAATAACACAGCTAATTGGCAGAGGATTATATCCTAGCAGACTTAATATATCGTCACCAAATTGAGATTTAAATATTTTTTCAGCATCATTTTTAGATATAATTGTAATTGATCGAACACCATTAATTAATTTAAAATCATTCACTAATTCAGAAACTCTCTGATCGGTGACGCCATCCTTAAAAAATACTTCGATTTTATATTTATCTCTTAAATATTCAATTAATTTGCTAGTGTTTTGACTAACAATTAATAATGAACCAGATACTACTAGGGTTAAATAAATGGAAAAGATTGATGAAACCGCAGAAGACTTATGTCTCCATACATTTTTAAATCCCTCAGCAAAAATAAAGACAAGTTTATTCATGTTACTGCCTCACCGAACCATTCTGCATTTCTACAATTCTATGACCTCGTCCCTTAATTAAATTATAATTATGAGAGGCCATCAGAATAGAAGTTCCTTGTTTACTGATTTCTTCAAATAATTTGATTAATTCAAATGAGGCTACCGGATCAAGATTTCCCGTTGGTTCGTCTGCTAATATTATGTCAGGATCTTTAATTAATGCCCTTGCTACACATGCACGTTGCTGCTCTCCGCCAGATAATTCATAAGGGTAATGAGATTCTTTTCCATTAAGTCCAATCTCATCAATTGATTCATTGACCAAATCAATTATTTCATCTTTATCATAACCAAGAACATGCAATGGTAAAGCAATATTTTCAAAAAGGTTCCGATCTTCAAGTAGGTGATAATTTTGAAAAATCACACCGATTTTTCTACGAAGATAAGGTATTTTCCTTCTTTTGATAGTCTGGGAATTGTATTTATCTATACTTATTGTTCCGGCTTTTGGAAATAAATCCATATATATTAAACGTAAAATGGTTGTTTTTCCAGATCCCGTAGGCCCAATCATAAAAACAAATTCCCCATCACCAATATTTAAATTAATATTGGATACGCCCCCGCCTTTTGAGTAACTATATGAAACATTGTCTATATTTATCATAGGTGTAATCTAATGTTATTAAACAAATTTAAAATAGAAGATAAATGAATAGAAAATAACCGGCTAGCATGGCGCCTGAAAAAATTCTATTTATTGGCTGAGTTAATTTTGCTGCAAGAAAGATTGATAGTCCATAGAAAATCATTATAAATGTTTGAAGGGATATAGAATTCCAATTTGAATTTAATGGTTGAATAATAGATGTAACACCCAATACACATAAAATATTAAAAATATTTGATCCAATAATATTTCCAATCGATATAGCGCTTTGTTTTTTATATGCTGCCATAGCTGAGGTTGCGAGCTCAGGGAGAGATGTCCCAAAGGCTACAATACTCATACCAATAACTACTTCAGATATTCCAAAATATCTAGCAATAAAAACTGAGCCATCAACAAATAGATCGGCGCCAAGTGATAAGGCCACTATGCCAAAAA
>JAYZHP010000083.1:0-6830 GCA_036166415.1 Fidelibacterota bacterium
AGCGGTTTTTTATTTATTACTATAACCCAATTGGTTATTCTTATTCCTTTTTTCAAATTATTATTACTTGATATTCCTATAGAAACCTTTCTTTTTATAAGTACGGCTTTGCTAATTAATCTTGCGATTATGGCAGTTGCTAATCTTGTTTCTGGTATTGTTATACGATCAAATTTTAGTGAAATTCTTTTGCCTTTACTTTTATTTCCTTTGCTCTCGCCTCTAACCATTGCAGCTACTAAAATATCAAAAAGCATTATTGATCTAGAATCTTTTGCTATGTGGAATGTTTGGGTTCTAATTGTTGCTTCAGTTGTTGTAATTTTTGGGCTAGCTGGTTATGCATTGTTTGACCATATCATTGAAGAATAATGGAATTATTTTATAATAATAAAAAAAATCTAATGCTTCTCATGATCGCATCAATCCTCTTTGTGGTGAATTTAATGAATATCATTTTTTTTACTCCGATGATAGCAGATCAGCATTGGGCGCAAAAAATCTTTTATGTTCATGTGCCATCCGCCTGGGTGGGTTTTGTAGGATATTTGATAGTTATGATTTCTGGATTTATGTTATTTATAAAAAATGATAATCGATGGGATGATATTGCTTTAGCATCAGCTGAGATAGGGACTTTTTTTATGGCATTAGTGTTAATTACTGGACCAGTATGGGCGAAGCCTATTTGGGGTACTCCTTGGATATGGGAGCCACGACTAACAACTACTCTTATCCTTTTTTTATATTATATGGGCTATTTTATGTTTAGATCTTTTGGAGGGAATATAGAGCGAGTGCGACGCCAGGCTGCTGCTTTAGGTATTATTGCATTTATTAATGTTCCAATTATTTTTCTATCTGTTCAATTTTGGGAACCTGAAATTCAATCTCATCCACAAGTAGAAATGGCTAGCCAGCCACCAGAAATTCTATATTCATTCTTATTTTCTTTGGCGATATTTTCGCTACTCTTTGCTGTTATGTTGCAATATAGAGTTCATCTGATCCGTACAAAAAATTTATTGAAATCTAATGTATAATTTTTTTTATTATTTTTTATTTGTGTATATTATTGTTATGGGCGCTATCCTTTCTTGGTTTATTTTCCATTTATATAAAGAAAAACACTTAACCATGTTTCATAAAAAAGTTAACTTAAATAAGGATGATCTTTAATTATGTCTAAAAAAATAGTACATATTGTAGGTACAGGCACTATTGGCGAGCCATTGATTGGACTCCTTTGTGACTATAAAGAACAATTAGGTATTGATCAGGTAACTTTCCATAAGAATTCACCACTCAAAGATGATCGCTCAAAAGTTATTAGTCTATTAAAACGCGGTGCGCGTATTGCCGTTAATGAAGATAGAATTGATGGCTTTAAAGATTTAGGTATTGAATCAGATTTAATTAGCGATGAGGCAATTAGAAGAGCCTCTGTTGTTATAGACTGTACACCATCTGGGATTGGAAGAAAAAATAAAGAAAAATATTATTCAAAAAATATTGAATCAGTAAAAGGTTTTATTGCTCAGGGAAGCGAAGACGGATTTGGTATGAAATATGCAAGGGGAATTAATGATTCCATTATGAAAGAAAATGCTGAAAATAAATTTATCCAAGTTGTTTCATGCAATACGCATAATATTTCATGCATTGCCAATACTATAGCTATAAATGATAATGGTCCTGATAATCTTAAAGAGGGCCGATTCATGTGTATTAGAAGAGCAAACGATACCAGTCAACCAGGTAATTTTATTGCTGCACCCTCAGTTGGAGTTCATGATGATGATAGCTTTGGTTCACATCACGCAAAAGACTCTTATGAACTTTTTTCAACACTGGGATATGATTTGAATTTATTTTCATCTGCAATGAAGGTAAATAGCCAATACATGCATGTTTTATGGTTTTATTTAAAAACAAAAGAATCCATTACCCTTAATGATGTTATGGATCGATTACAACAAAATGATTTAGTTGCAACTACTACAAAAAATATGACATCTACTGTATTTTCATTTGGAAGAGATCACGGACATTATGGTAGAATTTTAAACCAAACTGTTGTTGTTGAACAATCCTTGCATGTTAAAAATGATCATGAGATATATGGCTATTGTTTTACCCCACAAGATGGAAATTCAATACTAAGCAGTATTTCAGCTACCGAGCATTTTCTTTATCCTCATTCATTTGAAGATAAGGTTCAATGTTTAAGCGAACTTTTCTTTGAAGAAATTTGAATTTAATTGTTGATAAAATAGTAACTGGCCCTTTTCAGGAAAATAGCTTTATAGTTTGGAATGAGAATCAAAATGAGGCAATATTAATTGATCCTGGAGATGATCATCAATTAATTATTGATCAAATAGAAGAAAAGAATCTTAAGCCAATAGCTATTTTAAATACACATGCACATCTTGATCATATTGGTGCCGTATCTAAATTAAAAAAAACCTACGATATACCATTCTACCTTCACAAGGAAGAAAGAGTTATTCTAGATTCGTACGAATCAAGTTGTGAAATGTTTGGCCTTCCTATCAAAGAAAAACCAACAGTTGATAAATGGTTAGATAACGAAATGAAATTAAGTCTTGGAGATTTTTCTGTAATTATAATCAACACACCAGGTCATACACCGGGAGGTGTTTGCTATGAAATTGAAAATCATATATTTGTAGGCGATACTTTGTTTTTGGGAAGCGTAGGTAGAACCGATCTTCCTGGGGGGAATTGGGATACATTGCAACAATCATTAATTCATCTAATCAGTATTGCAGATCATAATAAAACTATACATTCAGGTCACGGAAATGATACCAAATTAAACCATGAATTAATTTCAAATCCGTTTTTAATTTCTCTTAATAAAAAAGCATAGAATTTTTATGAAAATTATAGATTATTTGAACAATACAGACAAAACACTTTTTAGTTATGAAATTATTCCTCCCTATCGAGGAGGGTCTATTGCTAAGGTATTTGAACTAGTTGAACAGTTGATGCCATTCAATCCGCCATTTATAGACCTAACCAGCAGGTCTGCTGAATCTTATCATCAAGATGATGGTGGTGGAAAATTAGTGCAGCGCATTAGAAGAAAACGTCCAGGAACAATAGGAATAAGCGCTGCAATAAAAAATAAATTTAATGTTGAGACCGTACCTCATATACTCTGTAATGGCTTTACTAAAGAAGAAACTGAAGATGCATTGATTGAACTTAATTATTTAGGAATAAATAATATCCTAGCTGTTCGTGGTGATAAATTGAGAAAAGCTCCACTTTCTGAAAAAAACAATCACTATGCTAGTGATTTGGTAAAACAGATAAAGGATATGAATTCAGGACAATACCTTGAGCCATTAGTTGACCCTTTCAAGACAGACTTTTGCATTGGTGTTGGTGGATATCCTGAAAAACATTTTGAAGCTATCAATATGAAAACAGATCTTAAGCAGCTAAAGAAAAAAGTAGAAAATGGGGCTGATTACATTGTTACGCAGATGTTTTACGATAATAAGGCGTACTTCAACTTTGTTAAAAGATGTAGAGACGAAGGTATCGATGTACCTATTATTCCTGGAATAAAAATTTTATCAATGGAATCTCATTTGGAGGTATTACCAAAATTTTTTCATATAGACTTACCAGCTGAGCTTATAAATGCTGTTCAAGGTAAGTCAAAAAGCGAAATAAAAAATGCTGGAATTGAATGGACAGTAAATCAGGTAAATGAACTCATTGAAGCTAAAGTTCCATGCGTTCATTTTTATATAATGACATCCGCAAAAGCAGCTACTCAAGTAGTTTCTCAATTTATTTAACTAGAAATATGAACATTGCAATAGAGCCTTTCTCAAAAAACCTATTCAGTTTGATAGATAATAAAAAGAAGCTATTAATGGGGCTTTCTGGCGGTATGGATTCTCTTGTGATGTTTGATCTATGTTTAAAAATTGTTCCAAAAAACCAACTATATGCTATTCATGTAAATCATGGCTTAACAAATAAGTCAAAAAACTACGAACAGTTTGTTCAGGGAGTTTGTGAAGCGAACAAAATACCGTTGATTATTAGATCTGAAAAAAGAACAAATAAAAACAATGAAAGCATTGAAATGTGGGCAAGAAGAATCAGATATCATCATTTTCATCAAACATTAAATGATATTAATTATGATTACATACTTACGGCACATCATGCGAATGATAATTGTGAAACTATGTTGATGAATTTAGATAGAGGATGCTCTATTAATGGATTGAAAGGAATACCAGAAAAAAACGGCAATATTATTAGGCCTTTAATTAAATATAAAAAAACCGATATTGAAAATTATGCTAATTTAAATAATATTAAATATGTCAACGATATTTCAAATAACGATCTAACAATAAAAAGGAATTATGTTAGAAAAATTATAGTTAATAAGCTTGAAAAAATTGATAGGGATGTGATTGGTAAATTTTCCCTTATATCAAATAAAGCTAAGACATCTGTTGTGCGCCTTAATTGCGCGATTAAGATATTAGCAAAAAGTATTGAAAAAAATTCACTTGGTCATTTCATACTTGAGGATGAAAAACTTAAACTTTTTAGTGATTTTCATAAACTCACCTTGATTAAAGAATTGATATGCGAAACAAATAAACCATGGAGAAGTCATAATTATAAATCTCTTACAAATTTCTTTCATAATTCGGATACTGGTTCAATATTGAGATTAAGTGATAACTGGACTATTTTAAGAGATAGAAAAAAATGGATTTTGAGGCAGAATAAATCAAGAGAAGTAAATATCAACATTAAAAATCATGGAAAATACAATATTAATGATTTTATTTTTTCTTTAAAGAAAACAGAAAAGCATAATTTTAATAATAACCTCAATATAGAAGTGATTGATTACGATAAAATAAAAAATAAAAATTTAAGAATTAGATCATGGTTGAATGGAGATTGGTTTCAACCCCTAGGAATGAATGGAAAGAAAAAAGTATCAGATTATTTAATTGATAATAAAATTGATTGCTTTAAAAAAGAGAACCAACTTGTTTTTACTGCCGATGATGATATTATTTGGCTTTGCGGACAAAGAATAAGCGATAAAGTTAAAGTGACAAATAACACATCTAATATGATGGAACTTTCATATAGTAAATATGCACTATGATGACTGATTCAACAAATTTAAAAGAACTAATATCTAAGGAAGAATTAGCTTCAAGGGTATTACAAATAGCATCTGAAATCTCAGAAAGTTACAAAACTGAACCAGTACTTTTTATTATAGTACTGAATGGTAGTTTTATATTTGCTTCAGATTTGATCAGGGCGATGGAAATTGACTGTGAAGTAGATTTTATCAAAGTTGCAAGCTATACTGGAGATCAATCAACGGGTAAAATAAAATTTGAAAAAGATTTATCATCTGATATAAGTGGTAAAAATGTTATCATTATTGAAGATATAATTGATTCTGGAATTACTATTAATTTTCTTAAACAATTAATAGAGAACAAAAATCCAAAATCATTAAAGATAGCAACCTTGCTTTTAAAACCTGAAGTTGCAAAATTAAATTTTGAGATAGATTGGGTAGGATTTGAGATTTCTCCAGAATTTGTTGTAGGATATGGCTTGGATTATAATCAAAAATTAAGGAATTTAAATGCAGTATATAGACTTGGGGGAGTTAATTAAGTAATGAATTCTAATTCAAACAATACAGATAAAAAGAAAACCAGCAATCAGAATAATAAACCTAAATCTGATTTAGACAACAATAATCCAGATAATTTCCAATGGAAAAAAGCTAGTAAAACTAGTTTTGTTTGGGTGTTTATTTTAATATCTGCTGTTTTTCTATCAAACTTTTTCACAAATCCTAATGGTGAAGAAGTAGAGGTTCAATATTCACAATATCGATCTTTTTTAAATAAAGGATTAATAATAAAAGCTCAAATAATTGATGAGGTCTTTCATGGTGAACTTGCGCAGACACAAACAATTATTAATAGGCGAGGCTCCTCACTTGAATTAAAAAGATTTAGATTGAAGCTACCATTTATAGATAGAGATGTAATGAATGAATGGGATAAAAATGGTGTTGATTATAGCTTTAAACAGCAAACAGTAGATTGGACAGGTTATTTCCTTAATCTATTACCTTGGGTAGTAATTCTAGGTTTTTGGATTTTTCTTATGAGGCGGATGCAGGGTGGTGGAGGCGGAATGAAGTCCATATTCAATTTTGGAAAAAGTAAAGCCAAGATTTGGACTTCTGATATGCCCAAAGTGACTTTCGATGATGTGGCAGGATGTGTTGAAGGCAAGGAAGAGCTTAGCGAAGTTGTGGAGTTCTTAAAAAAACCTAAGCAATTTCAGAAGCTAGGAGCTAAAATTCCAAGAGGTGTTCTTCTTGTAGGTCCTCCAGGAACTGGGAAAACTTTGCTAGCGCGAGCAGTAGCTGGAGAAGCAAATGTAGCTTTTTTTAGTCTTAGTGGTGCAGATTTTGTAGAAATGTTTGTTGGTGTTGGTGCATCAAGAGTTAGAGATCTTTTTGAACAAGGAAAGCGCAATCAACCATGTATCATTTTTATTGATGAATTAGATGCTGTAGGTAGGCAGAGAGGCGCAGGTTTAGGTGGTGGCCATGATGAAAGAGAACAGACTCTAAATGCCTTACTAGTTGAGATGGATGGTTTTGAGTCCAATGAAGATATAATTTTAATGGCTGCAACTAATCGTCCTGATGTCCTTGACGCCGCCCTATTACGACCAGGTCGATTTGATAGACAAATTGTGGTTGA
>JAYZHP010000084.1:0-6196 GCA_036166415.1 Fidelibacterota bacterium
GTATTCAATAATTTTTTAAATTGTTCTTCAATTTTCATATTAATTTTTAAAATATTTTTTTAAGGTTTCCACCGCATGGTGATAATTGACCTTCGCAGAATTTTCACTAATTTTCATAATATCAGCAATCTCTTTGTAGGGTAAATTTTCAGCTATTCTCATAGTAACAACCATTTGTTGTCGCTTAGGAAGCTTTGCGATTGCATCCCATAGTTCTTTTCGTTTCCATGCATCCTCATTTGTCGTATCAATATATTCGGGCTCAGGGGCCTGATCTAAGTGAAGCATATTTTTCCATTTATTTCTCCTTAGATAAGTATTGGACATATTGATATTTGCCCGGTATAAATAAGTCTTGAATTCAGATTCAAAGCGAAATTTTTTAAGTGCTTTGTACATTTTAATAAAAATTTCCTGAGCTAAATCCTCAGCCTCCTCCTTGGAATCAGTAAATTTAGTAAAAAACCCATATGTGCTTGATAGATAACGACCAACTAATTCATTGAAAGCAGCTTCTCTGCCCTCTTGAAATTCTTTTATTAATTCGTTGTCTGTTCGCATGCATCTTCTATTTAGACTAAGCTCTATAAAAAAAGTTAAAAAAAAAGGCTGAAGTATTTACTTCAGCCTTTTAATCTATTCATTAAGTTAGATATAATTATCTCTTTGTTGATCCACCTTTATCATCTGAATCACCCCAGCGTCCATCTTTTCTACCATCGCAATGTTTTGAAAACATCATCACAAGAGACATATGAACTTTAACTATGTCTAATTGCTGATCAGTGAAAAGCGCTTCTAGGCTTGTATTTCGATCCATCATCAAGGCTTTAATTTTCTCTCCAAGTTCAAGCCTATCAACATCTTTACCAGCATTCTTTGCAGCTTCTAATAGTGCCTTTACAGCCTCATTATGTTGTTGATTGATAGCCTTTAAGCTGGATTCTTGATCTGAGGTCATGCTTAGCGCAGCAACCATTGCATCATACTCAGCGTTTTTTGATGCTTCCATTTTATCTTTGATTTCAGCAAGCATCGCTTCAAGTTGCGCTTTTTGGTCATCAGAAAGCAACGACTCAACCTCTGTTTTCATAGCTAGCTCTAAAGCTTCGAGTTCTGCTTTGCCGGTAGCCTCATCCATTGAACCATCTTTCATTTTACTCCAGACATCTTCCATTTGTACTCTGTAGGAGTCTAAAATACCTTTTAAAGCTTCTTGCTGATCAGCGTCAAGGACAGTGAATAATAGGCGAAAATCCATACCGCCCTTATCCCCTTTAGGGCCGTGATGGGCATCTTTTTCGGGAGCATGTAGAAAAGGAACGGCGTGATTGTCCATCCAAGCAAAGAGTCTATCTTTCTCTTCCTGGGAAAGCTTCCCTTGCATTTCTGCAGCTACTTTCCAAAGGAATCCAGGATCCTTACGGTGTCCACCGCGTTTTCCATGACGATTTAATGCATCCTTGAATGCATCATCAGATGACTTACTAAGACCGATATCTGCATTTAAACCCTCAGCTAATGCCTGTAGTTCTGGATCATCTAGATTAACTTCATTATTATTTGCGCTTTCACAACCCGTAAAGATTAATAATGCCAATGCGGTTAATAGTGAAAAGTTTTTCATGCATCTTCCTTTGTTTTTGTTATTTTATACACTGTTGTTTGTCCACCACTTTCAGGTCGATGGCGCCTTAGTTTTTTAATGTTTTCTAATTCTGAATGTCGTGTGCAATTTTTAACTATAATGGTATTGTGCTTCTGATAAAATATTTCACTATAATCATCATCTTCAAAATGGTGAAGCCCAAGCTTGGTATCTACAATATTTCCACCGAAGATAAAGAGCGAGGCGCTTAACATAGTTTCTAAAATTGCATTACACATAACTTATATATCCTTTAATTATTATGCTTCTATACTATTTAGACAATTATGATTAAAGAAAGTTTCACAATTTTTATTCTAAATGCCTATATAGCTTATTAGACATATACAATCAGATGAAGTTAAATAAAAATTGAAGAAAAAAAAAGGCTGATCAATTATCACTGATCAGCCTTTTAAATTTAAGATTAGCCTTTACTTCGGCTTCCCTTTTTGCCCTTTTTCCCTTTTTTGCCCTTTTTCCCTTTTTTGCTTTTTCTGGATTTATCTCCTTTTGAGGAGCGATGTTTTTTCATTCTCATCTCAAGGGCTTTATGAATTTTGATGATATCCAATTGGTTGTCATCAAATAATGCGGTAAGCTTATCGTTTCTAGCTGAGAAAACAGCTTTTAAGCTTGCTCGAAGTGTTTCCCGGTCAATATCTCCATTCTTAGACTGCTCAAATAGTGCGCTGGCAGCATCTTTAGCTTCTTGATTTACCGCATCGTAAGAAGATACTTGATTATCTGACATCCCAAGAACGCTAATCTTTACAGCCTTCGATGAATCACGATACGCTTGGCGCTTGGCTTTATGATCTGCCTTGTTTTGCTCTAGCTGCGCTTTTTGATCATCAGTTAATAGTGCATCAACTTCTGCTTGCATTGCTTCTTTAAGAGCCTTCATTTCCTCTTTAGCGCTTTCTTTTGACATTGAACCGTCTTTCACTTGCGCTCGAAGCGATTTAAACTTTTCTTTATAATCTGCCATCATCGCTTTATATAAAACTTTTTGGTCATCAGTTAGGACTTTGTATATAGCTGAAAATTGGCTTTTTCCTTTTTTACCTGACTTACTCTTCTTCCCTTTAGATACTCCAAATAGTGGAATATCTTTCTCATCCATTTTTTCAAACAAGGCTGCTTTTTCTTCATCTGTTAGCTGATCAGACATTTCAGCTGCAACTTTCCATAGGAAACCTGGCTCGCGGTGCTTTCCACCTTTCCCATGACGATTAAGAGATTTGTTCATGGCATCTGCAGAGGATCTGCTCAACCCTAAGTCATAAGTTAATTCAGAGGATAGTTCCTGCAATTCAGCACTGTCGAGATTTGAAGATTCGCTGTGCATAGAGTTTTCACAACCTGTGATAACCAGTAACATGCAAGCGAATGGCAAGATAAATTTATTCATAATATTAATCCTTATAATTTGTTCGTTGTTGCGTCTCTACAGTATTAGATGCGGTAAATTTACGAAAGTTAAAATTTTAATTATGATTTTTTATTTTATTAAGGTTTATTGTTTTGTGTATTCTGAAACAGTACAGGAAGCATCGTACCATATATTACCTGCATTATTACAGCTTGATTCACTGGTTTGGCTAGTTTCGTTTCCATCATTATCCTCACAATAAGCATCTTGTTTGTCATCATAGCTTAATGTATTTCCTTCGACTTTAAAAGGAATACATTCTCCTTCAACACAAAATTCATTTTTTCCTTCAGACCAAGAAAATTGGCCACTTTCGCTCATTCCAAGCACAGTTACACTAATAGTTCCAGATCCATCCGTCTTAAAATCTAAAGATCCTGTCATGCCAAATGCCTGCGCAAAAGCCCAACCCGTATTATCAATAGCCCCTGAGCAATTAGCAGCATTCTCGTATTCACCCATATTTGAAAGATTCCATGTGCCTACAAGGTTGGAATCACTGGTCTTTTCTTTTTCATCTTCACAGGAAAACAAAAATAAGGCAAAGGAAAGAATTAAAATGCGTCTCATAATCATACCTAATAAAAAATTATATAAATACTTCTAGATGCAAATTAGATTGATTTCTGAATTTCAAAAATGCTTTTATTTATTTTTTTGAATAAGCTTAAGAACTAATTTCAATTATTATAAATATTAGAAAAGGGAAAAAAATGGCATTACCAGTATTATATGAAATTGCAAAAGACTATAAAGATGCCCTGGAAGAATTAACCGATTTAGAAGATGAAGCAATAGTCGATACGCTTGAAGGTTTAAAAGGCACTCTAGAGGCAAAGTCTGAAAATATTATAAAATATACCCAAAATCTCGATGGCACAATCAATGCGATGAAAGAGGCCGAAAAAAATATGGCTGAACGCAGAAAGAGATTAGAAAAAAGGGTGAGTAACATAAAAAAGTATGTGAAAAATGTTATGGAAGAGAATCAAATAAAGAAGATTGAAACTGTTCATTTTGATTTAACCATTAAGAAAAATCCACCAAAAGCAATTATTGAAGATGAAGAAATGATTCCTGAAACATTTATTGATAAGCAAGTAACAGAAAAGGTTAATCTAAAAAAAGTAAAAGATGAACTGAAAAAGGGTGAATCTGTGCATGGGGCAAGGTTAGTTCAAGAAACTCGATTGGATATAAAATAGTCTAACTTTTTAAAAAGGTATTATATGAAAAAACTATTCGCGATTATGATTTTTTCAGGCATGATAATGTCTGAATCAATATCAAATAAAACAAAAGATATGAAAAAACTGTCTGGTTATTTCAATATGTATTGGGATAATACATCTGGAAAACTTTGGCTTGAAATAAATGATTTTGATAAAGAATTCCTGTATGTGAATTCACTGACTGCAGGTGTAGGGTCTAATGATATCGGCCTTGATAGAGGGCAATTGGGTAATGAAAGAATTGTATTTTTTAAACGCATAGGCCCCAAAGTATTGATGATTCAGCCAAATTATTATTATAGAGCGATTACAAAAGATAAAAAAGAACAAAAATCAGTTGCAGATGGGTTTGCAAAATCAACCCTCTGGGGTTTTGAAGTAGCGGCTGAACAATCAGGGCGTGTTCTGGTGGATGCAACAGATTTTTTTATGCAAGATGCTCATGGAGTCATCAATAGATTAAAATCTCAGAAAATGGGTAACTATAAAGTGGATGCTTCTCGATCCGCAATCTATATGCCCGGCACAATGAATTTTCCAGAAAATACCAACGTGGAGACAATGCTCACATATGTTGGTACAGATCCTGGAAAATATGTTCGCCAAGTAACCCCTACAGCAAGCGCAATTACAGTGCGCTTACATCATTCACTTGTCCAGCTTCCTGATGATAATTACACCCCAAGAAAACACGACCCAAGGGCAGGATTTTACCCGCTTGCTTTTCAAGATTATTCTGTAAATCTTGACGAGTCTATATATGTAAGATATATACAAAGACACCGTCTAGAGAAAAAAAATCCAAAAGCCAAAACAAGTAAAGCAAAAGAGCCGATTATATATTATATAGACCCCGGTGTTCCTGAACCCATTCGTAGCGCAATGATTGAAAGTGGAAAATGGTGGAATGATGCTTTTTCAGCTGCTGGCTATGAAAATGCTTTTCAAATTAAAATACTTCCTGATGGGGCGCACCCAATGGATGTCCGCTACAATATGATTCACTGGGTCCATCGCGCTACTAGAGGATGGTCATATGGGGGATGGGTCGCAGATCCACGTACTGGAGAGATCATAAAAGGAAATGTATCTCTGGGTTCTTTGCGTTTGCGACAAGATTACCTTATTGCAACAGGATTACTTGCTCCATATGAAGACAAATCAACTACCCCAACTGCAATGAAAGAACTTGCCCTAGCAAGAATAAAACAGCTCGTTGCTCATGAAATTGGACATACAATAGGTATACAACACAATTTTCTTGCCAGCTCATTTGATCGCGCATCGGTAATGGACTATCCACATCCAACACTGAAATTAAATAGTTCAAATGAAATTGAATGGATGGATGCATATGCTACTGGAATTGGGGAGTGGGATAAAATTTCCGTAGCCTATGGCTACCAAGATTTTCCAAATGAGGTAGATGAAAATGAGGCTTTGGAGGAAATAATTCAAAAAGGAATTCAACGAGGAATAACTTTTATTACGGATCAAGACTCCAGGGCAGTAGGGTCAGCGCACCCAGCGAGCCATTTATGGGATAATGGAAAAGACGCAGTGGCTGAGCTCAATAATTTAATTGAAATCAGGAAAATCGCATTAAATAGGTTTGGTGAAAATAATATTCGATATGGCGAACCGTATAGCGATCTTGGAGATGTTTTAGTCCCTATCTACCTTTTACATCGCTATCAAATTGAAGCTGCTGCAAAAATTATAGGTGGTCTAAATTACAGCTACGCATTAAGAGGCGATGGCCAACTGATAACTGAAATGTTAAATCCGGATTTTCAACTAGAGTCCCTAAATACGCTAGTAAAAACATTGCACCCTGAATTCCTTGCATTGGATGAGCGTTTACTTAAAATAATCCCTCCT
>JAYZHP010000085.1:0-8358 GCA_036166415.1 Fidelibacterota bacterium
AGTCTTCTGGTTCCTTGGCAGATTAATAATCGCCCCAAACCTGAGAATTTTTTAATTAATGGTAATCCAGTATCTGAAATGGATTTCTATGAAGTCAAAAAAGATTATTATTGGGCTATGGGTGACAATAGAGATGATAGTTTAGATTCTAGATATTGGGGTTTTATTCCTCGTGATTACATATTGGGTGAAGCATTATTTTCATGGTTTTCTCTAAATTTAAATACTGGATTTCCAAGATTTAATCGAATTGGCAATGTTATTCAATAGAGCTTGACTAGCAGAAAATTGAAATTGTATTTTGCCTTAATAAATAAACCGAACAATTAACAATGAAAAGACTTATACTTATTACATTATTATTACAAACCGCTTGGTCTCAAGAGGATACAACTTCTGTTTCATCATTAAATGAGCCCGTAGATAGCGTTGGAGTTGATAGCTTAGACCAATCTTCTGCATTGATCGCAGATACCCAGCAAGCTGCCGTTCTTGATCCTTCCATTCCTTTAACTTTAGATGTTGGATATAAAGGGTTTTTATGGGGTAGTCCATCTAATATGGATATAGTTACTAATTTTGCTCAAATTGATTTAGATGATAGTCTTTCTTTAAATAAGTCCTATGTTGGAAAGCTAGGACCTGATTCAGCGATGGTTCATTATTTTTTTGCTGATAGTGGATTTTGGAAAGTAGAAATTGATTTTTATATTGAAACACATCGTGTAGAAAAACATATACAAGACTTTCTAAGACATGAAAAAAATATTTCTGAGGTTTATGGCCCTCCATCAAAAATTAACCATAAAGAATCTGGTGTATCTAGCTCCTACTCAAACTTACTTGACCAAAAATTTTCTAATGCATTTTATAGATCTACCTGGAAGGCTAATCCTGCCGTTATAGAATTGTATTTAAATTCATCGGTTCTTATGCCGAAAACAGAATTATCGATTTTCTCTGGTAACTATAGCGTTTTGAAACTTGTTTATTATAATCCAGATTATATGCATTCTTCGAAACCAGCTCCAGAACCTGAAGTATTGCCATCAATTTTTGAAATATATTAATTAATCTGATATTAAATATATTTACCAAGCTTTTATTTGTATCGTTAATTAGCTTATCCTGTGCCACCAATCCAAGAATGGTTCGATACTATGATTATTTTCTACCAAAGGATAGGGTATTGAATGAATGTAGGGAAATATTACTATCTCTTGACTACGACATAGATATTTATGCACCTGAAAGCTTTGCTTTAAGTACAAAATCAATTAGGATTAGAAGAACCTTAAGAAGATATGATTATGTCGTATTTATTCAAGTCACAGATAAAATTGAAGTGCATATATCAGCTAGTAGGAGTATTTTTCGAAGAGGATCTGAGTCAAATGTTGGTAAATATGATTTAATTATTCAACAAAATGAAGATAGGATTCCATTATCATTACAGAGAAAAATTTATGACCCAATTAACAGAGCGTTTAATAATAAATTTAAAAGAAAAAATAAAATCTCATTTTATTAGAAAAAAACTTTATTAATTTCACGTTCTTATTTTTAGTTTAGAGTGTTAATTTGAAATAATTCTATGAGTATTGATTTTAGTAAAAAAGAACAAAGAGAAGGTTATCTTCAAAATAAGCTAGACGATCTACTGGATGGCATTAATGCATCTTATGGACAGTCTTTACTTGATGAGTTGATGATTAGGCTTGAAGCAACAATAGATGATTTTAATAAAGAAGTTGATGATTTAATGGATTCACTTAAAAAGAGTTCTGATGAAAAAGAGAAATTGTTGCAGCAAATCAAATCTGGTGAAGTGGATAACACGCAAGATGATAAACTCACAGGTGATGGCGAAGAAGCAGCTGGCGAAAAAACCGAGCTTAGTGAGTGGGAAAAAAGATTAGAAGGCATAAGTTAAATTAGAGGAAACGATGAACGTTAAGGATAAAATTATTTTTGGGTTACTTGGTGTTTTGTTAATAGGTGGTGTTTATTTTCAATTAATGGCTGGTGATATGAAGTCTCGAATGACAGAATTAAACACTAATGATTCAGAGCATCTTGATGTAATTGATAAGGAATTTAGAGAAGGATTAAGGCAATTTGACTTGAAATTTGAAGGTAGAGGTAAGCATATAAGAAAAGCGCAGGAAGATATAATTTCAAATACAAACCTAATCAATGAGAAGGCCAATCAATTATCAGATAATATTGAGGAAGTACAATACAATTTAGATGAGTATAGTCGACTTACTAATAAAAAAATTGATCGTACCAATAATGATGTTGCAGATTTACAAGATAGTTTTGACAGTCAAAGAAGATTAACAAAAAGAAAATTGTCTGATCTTGAACAGTCGATTACACAGCTAACTAATCGAGTTAAAGAATTAGAAGATCCCGAAAAAGACAAGAAGAAGTAAAATAAGTTTATTTTAAAAAAAAAGTCGCTTAATGCGACTTTTTTTTATACCCACCTCAAATAAACCTTTAAGTATCCATAATAATTACGTATCCAAATTAATTTTTGGATATTAAACCCTATGTAAAACTCTTTAATTCATACCCAAAACAGGTAATAATTGCAAATAATTGTATCACAATTAAAGTAAATTATATTTATAGCTAAATCTAAATATATTTGAATATATATTAATATATTTAAAGTATTATATAAATATTTATAGGGAAAGAAAATGGGGTAGTGTTCACAAAGACCTCGGAACCGAGTGAACGCCTACCCCTTCCACATACCAAAGGTACCAAGCCAGCACCTTGATGGGTTAAAGTAAAAGTTTAACGATTAAAAATGCAAGTTTTTTATATTATTTTATTTTTTGGCTATTTTACTAAAATTTGCAAAATATTTAAGTGCCGGAGGGGGGACTCGAACCCCCACACCTTGCGATACGCGAGTTTGAGTCGCGCGCGTCTACCAATTCCGCCACCCCGGCATATATTCTATAGAGTTTGTTAAATAAATTATTAGGATTTTTACTCTGAAGTCAAGTACTGAGAATTGATTAATGATTTAAATTAAACTATATTCTTATAAGTTGAATTTCAAGTTTTGGTTGAATGTGTACAATCAAATATTAGGAGATGATTATGATCACACCTCAAATTTTATTAGAAAATGCAAAAAAATACCCAACTGAGCCTGCTCTATCTATTAAAGATTCCGATGGAAAATGGCAAACAGACTCTTGGGACCAATTCTACAATATAACTGAATCTATAGCTAAATCCTTATTCGCCTATGGTGTTGAAAAAAACGACAAGGTAAGTATTTATAGTTATAATAGGAGAGAATGGAGCGCCTGTTATTCAGCCGTACAATTAATAAATGGTGTTTCTGTAGGTGTTTATCATACTTGCTCATCTAGTGAAGTTGAGTGGATTGTGGGTAATTCAGAATCTAAAATCGTCTTCCTAGGAAATAACCCAAACGATGGAGATGAAAACGATAAAATGCCTAACCATAGATTATTACAAGTTCTGGATAAATTAGATAATGTAGAATTAGTTGTAACAATGAATGGGGTAGAAAAATTAAATCATCAAAAAATAATTTCTTGGGATAAATTTATTGAAAAAGGGAAAGATATCAATTCAGATGCAGTTATGGATCGATGCAATAAAATAGATAAAAAGGATACCTGTTCTTTAATCTATACTTCTGGAACAACAGGAAATCCAAAGGGAGTAGAATTATCATTTGATAATTGGTCCTTTGCGCTTTCATCAACATCAGAAATGTTAAAATTTAACCAAGGTGAATTATATGTGTCTTGGCTACCAGGAGCTCATGTATTTGGCCAATTAGTTGACTGTCATTTTTGGGTAAAAAGGGCTATGCATATGCATATCGTAGACAGCCCTTTAAATACAGTAGACTATGCAAAAGAAATCCAACCGCACCTTTTTATTTCCGTTCCCCGAATTTATGAAAAAGTTTATTCGAATCTAAAATCAGCTATTGACTCAAAGGCGATCTTAAAGATTGGACTTAAAATACCAGGCCTATCATCAATATTTAAGAAAAAACTTAAAGAAGCAGCAGGATTCAGTAATCTAAAATTTGCAATAACAGGCGCCGCACCCATAAATCCAGATATTTTAAAATTATTTCAATTTCTAGGTATTCCGTTATTTGAGGGTTGGGGTTTAACTGAAACTACAGCTGGAGCAACTTTAAATTACGCAAATAATAATAAAATTGGTTCAGTTGGTAAGCCATTGCCAAATACTGAGATAAAAGTAGCTGATGATGGAGAATTACTTGTTAAAGGTGATCACATTATGAAGGGATATTATAATAACGCAGAAGCTACAGCGAAAGAAATAGTAGGTGAATGGTTTCATACTGGCGATGTTGGAAAAGTAGATGAGGATGGATACGTATATATTACAGGAAGGAAAAAAGAGATTTATGTAAGCTCCGCTGGTAAAAATATTGCCCCATTAGTGATTGAAGAAACAATGAAATCCATACCTTTGGTTTCACAATGCTTTTTAGTTGGCGATAATAAAAAATATTGTTCCGCACTATTATCCCTAGATGTTGGAGTTATTTTAAGGGATAAAGTAAAAATAGATGCACAAAAAATTCCAAAAGATCCAGCTCTTCAAATAAAAATGCTTGAGGAGAATTCTTTTACGCTTTCAGATTTTACTGAAAATAAAGATATTTTTTCAGAAGTTGAGCGTGAAGTTCAAAGGTTGAATAATGAATTTTCAAATCCTGAGCAAATCAAAAAGTTTGTAATACTACCAAGAGATTTTACTATTGATGATGGGGAGCTAACACCAACATTAAAAATTCGCAGAAAACAAATTAACGATAATTGGTCTTCTGAAATAGATTCAATGTATTCAGAATAGATGCATGAATAAAATATTAGTACTAGGATGTGGCACATGGGGCAGCGCCATTGCTCAATCTTTATCAAATAATGCCCATTTGGTCACCATGTGGCACTATAATAGGGATAAACTATTAAATTTTAATACAACCCGTATTCACCCAAATCTTCTAAACTTTACTTTTAACTCTAATATTAATTTTGATTACAATCTTGAGAATTCATTATCTGATTCAGAAATAGTTGTAATAGCTACGCCATCTAGCTCTGTCAGGGATATTGTTGCTAAAATAAATCCTTATTTAAAAGATAATCAAATTATAGTTAACACTGCAAAAGGGCTTGAAGCAAAATCATTATTAAGAATGAGCGAAGTGATTTCCGAGGAAGCTACTATAACCAATTTTGACAATATTGTATCGTTATATGGGCCAAGTCATGCTGAAGAAGTAATCAATGAACAGCCAACCACATTGGTTTCAGCTTCAAAACATATAAAATTGGCTGAGAAAATTCAGTCTATTTTTTCATCTGATATATTACGTGTATATACAAATAAAGATATTATTGGAGTTGAGCTAGGTGGATCATTAAAGAATGTAATAGCTATAGCTACAGGAATTTGCGATGGAATAGGTTTTGGCGATAATGCAAAAGCTGCTCTGATTACAAGAGGAATGGCTGAAATAATTAGGTTAGGTGAAAAAATGGGTGCATCAGCTTCCACATTTTCTGGATTAAGCGGTGTAGGTGATCTAATTGCAACTTGCTTAAGCAAACATAGCAGAAATAGATATGTTGGCGAATCAATTGGTGAAGGAAAGACTTTAGATGAAGTATTGAATTCTATGGAAATGATCGCAGAAGGTGTTAATACTGCGAAGGTTATAAATGATCTATCAATTAAGTACGATGTCGATATGCCAATTTCAAATGCCGTATATAAAATTTTATTTAATAATGACGATCCAAAAAAGATGGTCACTGACTTAATGAATAGGGATTTAGTTCAAGAAAAGAATAATTAATATTCATAATTTTTATCATGCCCCTGTAGTTCAATGGATAGAATAAATCCCTCCTAAGGATTAGATACTGGTTCGACTCCAGTCGGGGGTACTTAAAAAAGGATAATTAATGTTAAAACCAAAAAGAAAAATTACTAGAGATGAGATTAAAAAAGATTCATTTATTGAATCAGTTTTCCAACTACGAGCATTTATTAAGGAAAATATGCAATTATTAACGCGTATTGGTGGCGGGATAGGACTTTTAATAGCCGTAATGGTTTTTTTATCTCAAAGTTTTCAAAATAATCGCGAAGAAGCTCAATATTTATTGACTAAAGCAACTCTATATTTAGATAATGGCGATATGCAAAATGCTAAAATTCAACTCCAAGAACTAGTAGATGAATATGCCTCCACTGAAGCTGGCAGGGCAGGCGGTTTTTATCTTGGACAAATGCATTTTTCGAACAATGATTATGATTCTTCATTGCCTCTTTTTCTAGCTTATTCAAAAAAAGGAAAAAATACATTTTTAGTAACCTCAGCAAACGAAGCTATTTCTAATATATACGTATATAAAAAAGATATAAAAAATGCGATTAAATATCAATTAAAAGCTGTAAATCACTCAAATACAAATAAACTTAGGGCATACAATAATTTAAAATTAATTGAATTATATCTTAAAGATAGTGATTATGATAAAACAAATGAGTTAATAAAAGATCTCCGCTCAGCTCATTCTGATGACGCTGAGATTATGCAAAAAGTTGATTATGTTATTGGTCTTATGATGAAAAAATAGTTTTTTATTTACCATTGTTGAAGTTGAAATATAATTGTAATTTATATTACTGAAAAGTGGGCTACTGGCCCACTTTTCTTTTAATTAGACCTATGGATACTATAAAAAATACAATTGAAGATTTAATTCCAGATGATCTTGTCATTATTGATTATAACGATTTTTCTAATTCGGGAAAGTTGAAAATAATTATTGATGGAATAAATGGTATTGATTTGAATACAACATCATCATTGGCAAAAAAAATAAAAAAATTAAATGTTATTAATGAAACATTCCCAGATGGTATACAATTGGAAATATCATCCCCGGGTATAGGTGCTGACTTATTGCATCCTTTTCAGTATAAAAAGAATCTTGGTCGAACATTAAAAATTATCACCTCTGATAATTTAGATAATCTAAAAATAGAACTTTCTTCTTGTGATGATGTTGGATTGGAGGGAATTCTTCCAGATGGTGAGAAAATAAATTTGACATATGATCAAATTGAGAAAGCAAAAGTTATTGTTAAGTTTTAGTTTTTTTTAGGAGGAGTTTTGGTAAATAGAGAGCTAATTGAAGTTTTTTCAGAGATTGCCAGAGAAAAAAATGTTGAAAGATCTGAGCTTGGATCAATTATAGAATCCCTATTCTTACATCTTGTAGAGCGAGAAAGGGGCGATGCTAGCAATTGTAGCGTAATTGTGAATCTTGACAAGGGTGAATTTGAAATTTATGTTGAGAAAGATATTGTTGAAGACGTTGAAGATCCAGTTATGGAAATAACTTTAGATGAAATAGCTAAAATTGATAGTGAAATGGCTAATGATCTTGATATTGGCGATTCATATATAGAGATTATTGACCCTATGATTTTTGGAAGAAGAATGATATATATGGCAAAACAGTTTTTCTCTCAAAAACTTCAAGATGTAGAGAAAAAATACATATATGAAGATTATGCTAATCGTGTTGGAGAAATAATTATTGGAACAGTCCATCAGGTTCAAAGGGATAATGTATTTGTCAATATAGACCAAGCTGAGCTTAGAATGCCTAAAAAAGAGCAGATACGCTCAGAAAGATATCGTAGGGGTGATTCAGTTCGCGCTGTAATAAAATCAGTGGAAATTACTTCAAGAGGACCTGATATTGTAGTATCGAGAAGTGACAATCATTTTTTATATAAAATGTTTGAGATGGAAGTACCGGAGATTGAAGATGGAATTATTGAAATCAGTTCTATCGCTAGATATCCTGGTGAACGAGCAAAAATAATCGTTAAATCTCATGATAGAAGGATAGACCCTGTGGGTGCATGTGTTGGTATGAGAGGAAGTAGAATTCAAGCCATTGTGCGTGAATTAAATAATGAAAAAATTGACATAATTAACTTTAGTGAACAATCTGAAGTGCTAATCAGTAGGGCCTTATCACCGGCGAAGCCTCTTGATCTTTACATTGATGATGATCGAAAATACTGCATTGCCATTTTTGATGATGATGAATTAGAACTAGCTATTGGCCGCGGGGGTGTAAATGTCAATTTAGCGGCAAATGTAACTGACTATAAAATTGATGCATTTGGAAAGAAGGAATATGAACGAAAACAAGTGGAACAAGAAACGCTTCTATCTGAGATTGAAAATGTAAAAAAATCTGTCGCTAAAGTATTAAATGA
>JAYZHP010000086.1:0-3289 GCA_036166415.1 Fidelibacterota bacterium
TTTTATTTTTCATATTATTTACATATCTACTTTAAATTTTTAGTAATCAGAGTCAAGTTTATCATACCAATTTTTCTTTAGAAAGAATGTTGTAATCATAGCAACAATTAATGAAAATAAAAAAGCAGAATATTTATAAACCAGCAAATAAACGGGAATTAACACCAAACTGATCTGCCATATCATACCTACAATTATATTTATCAAATCTTTAAGAAAATTAGTATTAGGGTTAATAATCTTTTCGGTTGAATTAATTTTTTTCAATATGGGATTCCAAAAACCCCAAGGTCGAATCTTTTTGTAAAAATCTATTAATGTTTTTTCATTATCTGGATTAGTAAATAAGCTTGTTATTACTCCAGTAACACCTGAAATTAAAAGAATAACAGGAAAAGCATTTAATGGTGATAATTCTGGTAGAATAATTGGAAGGATTAGTGCAGCTAGAACACCAGAAACCATTCCTGAGAAATATCCAAAACCATTAAACCTCCACCAATGCCATTTTAAAATATTTGGAGCTGTATATCCTCCAAATAATCCCGAAACTATCCATTGTGTCACACTATTAACTGATTCAGACATAAATCCAAAAACTACACCTATGCCAACAATCAAAAATGAGCTTATATAACTTGCTTTTACATAGATCTTTGAATTTGCATTTGGATTAAAGTAACGTTTATAAAAATCATTTACTAAATAGGCTGCTCCTGCGTTTACAGTAGAATCAAATGTTGACATAAACGCTGCCAACATCCCTGCAAGAACAAAGCCGACTAATCCAATTGGTAAAAATTCATTGATCACCCAAGGCAATACTAATTCAAAATCTACTTTATCGCCCATTTCAATTAAATCATTACTAAAAAACACGAGAGCCAATGTTGTGACTCCAACAATCATAAACCACCGGGGAATTTGACAAATTGAAACTACTCCACTCATTAAAGCTGCTTCTTTTGGAGTTTTTGATGCTAAAATTCTTTGCATATCATAACCTGGTGTTGGTCCTGCTATACTGATTAACATTCCTTTAAATATCATCATCATAAAAAATATAGTAAACATATTCCATCCATCTGAATTTATCTGACTATTTGCTGTAGGAATCAATTCGCTCCAATCAAGATCTAATTTCCATCCAAATGAAAGATCTAACCATCCTTCTGGAACAGATTCATATAGTGATTTAGCAGAGACTCTGGTAAAGGCTATAAAACCAATTACTATTGATACAATAGTTAACAATGTAAATTGAATTAAATCTGTGAAAACCACACTATACATTCCTCCTAGAACTACATAAATTGTAGTAATTCCCATAAAAATTATTGCATATACTTCAGGAGATATATTATATGGGAAAAAAACGCTAGCAAATTTTCCAATTCCTTGAAAAGCATATGCCAAAAAGCCAATTACGCTAACCATGGCAAAAAATAATACGCTAATTCTCGAAAGCTCTGCTCCTTTTCCATTACCGAATCGTGTTGTTATCCATTCAGATCCTGTAAGGACATTCGAACGTCGGATCCATATAGAAAGATAGATCATGAGAAAAATTTGATTAAAAGTCGGCCAAATCCATGGGATCCATGCCCCCTTAACACCATATACTAAAAACATAAGTACTAACCACATAGTACCAGTAATATCGAACATTGATGAAGAGTTTGATATGCCTAGTATATACCAAGGCACTGAACGTCCAGCTAAAAAATACGTATCAAGATTTTTTGAAGCACGATTGCTTATATAAATCCCAATAACAACTACTGTTATAAGATACAGAATTACAATTGTTATATCTAGTGGATGGATTAACATAATAGATAAATATTAGATAGGATAATTATTCAAAATATATCTTATCAGCATCCTTTATTTAATGACATAATTTAGAACGATTTAACCATTAATTTATTTAATATAATTATAGATTGCTGTCACTATTCTCATAGATTTATTTTATGAAAAAGATACTTTCATTAACCATTTTACTTTTGATTGGAGGTTTTTTAGTGTTACATGAAGATAGTCAAGTAAATAAAGATTTCGTTACAGTGGATGGAATGAAATTCATCCTAAATGGTAATCCTTATTATTTTTTAGGAACGAATTTATGGTATGGAATGAATCTTGGCTCAAAAGGTAAAAGTGGTGATAGAAAAAGACTAATTAAAGAGTTAGACTTTCTTAGCGAAATTGGAATAAAGAATTTGCGAGTAATGGCAGCCACGGAAGGTCCTGACCATGAAAAATGGAGAATCGTCCCATCTCTTCAATCAGCGCCAGGAGATTATAATGCTGATCTATTAGATGGATTAGACTTTCTTCTATATGAAATGGGAAAAAGAGATATGAAAGCAATCATGTGTTTGAATAATTTTTGGCACTGGTCAGGCGGAATGTCTCAATATGTCTCATGGGTAAATAAAACTACAATTCCTTACCCACCTATTGAAGGAGAAGGTGACTGGCAAAAATATCAGGAATATACTGCTTCTTTTTATTCTAATAATGAAGCTAAAAAACATTATAATAACCATATACGTTTTATCATTTTGAGAAAAAATTCTTATAATGGAAAATTATATCGTGATGATCCAACTATTATGTCCTGGCAACTAGGAAATGAACCTAGAGGAATTGATAATCGAAAAGATTTTTTAGATTGGATCGAATCATCTGCAAAATTAATAAAAGATATTGATCCAAATCATTTAGTAACAATTGGTAGTGAAGGATCTACTGCACATTCATCATCAGGTAATAATTTTATCGAAGACCATGAAAGTAAGTATATTGATTATACTACTATACATATTTGGATACAAAACTGGGGATGGTTTGATCCTAACGATAAGCAATCTTTAACGTATTCAATAAATAAAGCTCAAACATATATTAATGAACATGAAGAATCAGCTATAAAATTAAATAAACCAGTAGTTTTAGAGGAATTCGGTATTTCTAGAGATTATAATGATTATTCATCAAGTTCTCCCATAACTTTAAGGAATCAATATTTTAAAAAAGTTTTTAATATTATTTTGTCAAAAGCAAAAAATGATTCCCCTTTAGTGGGATCAAATTTCTGGGCATGGGGCGGTTTTGGACGACCTAGTAAACCAAAATCTATTTGGGAAAAAGATGATGAATTTATAGGGAACCCACTACATGAATTTCAAGGATGGTATTATTTTACAATTCCAATTTATCAACTATAAAGATTATAAAAAGTTTTATTTCTAAGTTTAATGATATTCAATTCTTTATAATG
>JAYZHP010000087.1:0-4413 GCA_036166415.1 Fidelibacterota bacterium
TGGCGACAGAACCATCTGAACAAGGCAAGGGATATGGTAAGATGGTTCTGAATGGTGTTATAGATTATTTAAGTAAAGAAACTGAGTCAGAAATTTTATGGTGTAATGCAAGAACGGCAGCGTTTGAGTTCTATGAAAAAATGGGATTTAATATTGTGGGTGATGAATTTGATATTCCAAACCTGGGCCCACATAAAAAAGGATTTATTAATTTATGAAACACCTCTGGTTCATATTATTTGTTACTACAATCTTCTCTTGCGAGGAAAATAATAATGACATTGAAAAACCGCAGGAGAACACATACGCTTGTATAATCAATTCCGAAGGCTATTGTATATTCACAGGAACGCCCCACCAACAAGGACTAGATCCGGGTACGGAAAATATTATAGATAGAGAAGGAAATTATCTTTTCGGATTAGATGAAGCAGTAGCTGCCAATTCTGAAGGGGCTATACTTCAAGCTCGGGGAACTCCAGCATTTGATGGAGACAAATTAATCCAGTCCTCACATGAAGGCATGAGTGAAGATGAAAAAGCATTTCACAAGGTAATGGCAATCATGTTCCCAATTCGTAATGCTTTAATGTATGATATTGCATCAGTAACTCAGGATGAATGGGATAAACTTGTCAATGAACTGGCAATAAGAGGAATCAAAGAAACAACATTCACAGATGGCCAGACTCCAAAGGATAATTATTATGGAAGACAGGGAATTTTTGACTTATGTAAAAACCCGAATGGTAAGGATATTCATCATGATGTAATGAAATTCCTTGAGGAATCTGGTTTGTATTTGTTATGTCATATTACCAGTGATGATTTTGCGCAAATGCTTGCTGATACTCACCCCGAAGGACATAATCCCTGTAAATGAAACGCTCTGGTCCAATCAACCTTAGGTTGATTGGGATCAAAAGTTGGAAATTATTGGTTAATCACCAGCAACAGGTGAATTAAATATTCCAACACCTAACTCTGCCCATAATAACAGAAATATTAATATAATTAATCCATATAATACTTTTTTTCTTTTCCCGTTTTTTATCACCCTTGAAACTAATTCAAATGAAATTCCCACAAACGTCATCATAAAGCCCATAATGATAAAATCAAAAAAATTCCAATTGAACTCATCTGAAATAACGGTAAAGAATAAAGGAATAATTAGCAAAGAGTTGCAAACAATTAATATTATTTTTATTCTGTTTATAAATGACCTTTTTTTCATAAATAAATAAACTTAACAAAGTAATTAAAGTTTCCAATTGAATCATTCCAAATGAGCGCACTCCTCAATAAATCACTAAAGCCTTCGTTTTATGACAAGGGCTTTTTTGTATCATTCAATCGTTACTTATCTTTTATTTTTGTATCTTTTTATGAATGTCTTATACTCTCAGCCAACATTAGCTTAATTCATAATCCTTATTAAGAGTTAAGCTTCCATGCTTAATGAGATAAAGGATTAAAATGAATAAGGTTTTAAAGATATCAGGAATTATTTTAGGTAGTTTAGGCTTCATCGCGGGAATTTGGTTCTCTGACTTAGGCGGCATAAAGTCAAAAGTTTATGTAGGTCAAATTGTTAAAATGAGGGTTTCACCTAAAAGGCTCAGCAATCTTAAAATGCCATCAGATTATGGAATGGATTATAAAGACATCGATATAATTACAAACGATCAGATACGATTGAGCGCATGGGAGATCCCTTCTAAAATTGAATCTAATAAGACCATTATAGTAAATCATCCACTTACAACCACGCGCTATGGATCAGAAGAAGGGTTGGATGGAGTATCTGTTGAATTCCTTCCAATGATTAGACATTTGCATGATGCAGGCTATAATGTTGTTATGTATGATCACAGAGGGCAAGGTGATAGTGATGGAGGTTTTGATAAAACTTTAAAAGGCAAAGAAGCACCTGTAGGAGCTGGAGTCACTGAGTGGCAGGATGTAGTGGCATCTGTGAAGTATGTCAATAATCACCCCTTGTTCAAAAACGATAATATTGCCTTATTGAGCCAATGCATGGGGGCTAATGCTACTTTTTTAGCTTGGCGCAAAGAGACAGAATTCTTAAAAAATTCTAACATATCTTGTATGGTCGCTATTCAGCCAACAGTTTCTTATAACATGATCGATCGCTTCATAAAGATTAAGACCAAAATGGATTTAGTGGATGCGGTTGAAGCGGAGCAGAAAAAGCAGTTTGGATTTGGATATGCAAATTCCGTTGAGGATATAAAGAGCTTAACGGTTCCAGTGTTATTTTCGCAAGTTCGAAAAGATCAGTATACCTTCAATGAATCATCAAATAAAAATGACATTGAAGAAATTATATCTGCTTGCCCAACAAATAACGAAGTTGTTTGGGTTGGACCTGATGAGAAAATTCCCTTTGGAACGGGTAAACGATTTGAGGGGTACGGCTATTTTAATAAGTATCCAGAGGAACTCTTGAGTTTTTTAAAAAAGAATATGTAATTATTAGTATGAAACGTCTCTGGGTCAAATAAAGGAGAATAAAATGAAGAAAATATTATATAACCGACCTTTATTTAATATAGTAACGGTAATAGTATTAGCCACATTAATTCTTGGCTCTTTAGAATATATTGACGTAGGTCTTTTAATAATCCCAATAGTATTGCCTTACCTTATTTGGTTGTTTAAATTGATGAGATCAGAAAATTAAATAAATGGAATACCTCTGACTCAAGTAAAAAATTGGAGAACATTATGAAAAAACTATGCGCATTGATATTGATCGCTTCTAGCATTGGCGTAGGGCAAGAAAATGCTGAAGAGAAGAAAACAAAACACAGCTTTATATTTGAGCCGGATTCACTTTCATTGAATATCGGAGAAACTGCAACAGCGACCATTAAACTTGTCGATGCAGATGGGAATTTAGTGAAAAACCCTTTCTATATTTATGGCCTACCAAGGCGTACCTTAGAATCAACGCCAAGAATGAGCGACTCCACAGGAGTTGCTGAAGTTACCATTAAAGTTTATAAACCGGGAAAACTAAGTATTAACGCATTCTCTTTAACTCAAAAAAGAGAAGATAGGGTTACAGGACGGATGCCTATTGAAGTGCCATTCCCAGGATTGGATAGGATCGTATTTAATGATCCTGTGTCAGAGGTATATGTAGGAACTTATGTTAATTATAAAACAGAAGTCTTTGATAAAGCAAATATGAAAAGATCAGAATCAAAGGTCTCGCTCGCATCAAGCAATACCGATGTAGCTGATTTGGATAACTATGGTAATTTAGTAGCAAAAAAATCTGGCAAGATCACATTAACTGCTTCTATTGATGATATCAAAAAAACACTAAGCATTAAAGTAAAAAAGAACCCTGTGCGTAAAATCAGTTTGAACGCAGATAAAGATGAGATCAGAACCGGTGATGTTTTACACTTCAAAGCCAAAGCAATGAATAGGTCGGGAAAGGCTGTAAATGATATTCCGATCACCTTTTCTTATACAGGTCGCGCAGAGTACGGTATTGGATTACCAGCCTCTGCTTTAATAAATAAAGAGGGAAAATTTGTAGCGGAAACGCCAGGTATCTTTACTGTCATTGCTGAGTCTGGAGGATTTTCTGCAAGAAAGACGGTCGAGGTTGTTAAAAGAAATGTAAGAAAAAAAGCTAAGGTAGTTGGCCATGGGACAGTAGGTAATGTAAACACCTCTGACCTATGGGTATGGCCTGGAGTAGGCAAACACAAAGGCAAGGATTTTGCAGTTACCGGTACATGGAGCGCTAATGGAGAAGCTTATTTTTGGGATGTAACAGAACCTGAAAAAATGCATATTATTGATACGGTTACCGTTGATGCGAGAACGGTAAATGATGTCAAAGTTTCTGAGAATGGTGAAGTGGCTGTTATTACTAGAGAAGGAGCATCAAACAGAAAAAATGGATTTGTCATTTTAGATGTAAGGGACCCCTTTAATGTAAAGATATCAGCGGAGTACAATAAGGAAATGACAGGCGGAGTCCACAATGTATTTATTTATCAAGACCATGTATATGCACTTAGCGCTGGCACTAGGTATGATATCATCAATATTAGCGATCCAGCAAATCCATTTAGGGTTAGCTCCTACGAGTTAGACACCCCAGGGCATAGCATTCATGATGTCTGGGTAGAAAACGGCATAGCCTACTCATCCAATTGGAGCGATGGAGTCCACATTGTTGACGTTGGAGGAATACCGCAAGAAGAGCAATCAAGAGATAAGTCAAATTTTAATCCTTTCTTAGCGCTTGCTGGAAAGGGAAGTCCCGGCAATCCAGTAAAGCTTGGAAGTAAATCAGATCCAAATGGTCATAATCATGCAGCGTTTCCATTTGTGAGCCAATCATCAGATAAATTTTATATTATT
>JAYZHP010000088.1:0-3760 GCA_036166415.1 Fidelibacterota bacterium
CAAAAAGTGTCGAACTTAAAAAAAGGGGGAGAAATTTTTTCGGTTTATGTCCATTTCATGAAGAAAAAACGCCTTCATTTAGCGTTGCACCCGATAAGGGAATCTATCACTGTTTTGGCTGCGGTAAGGGGGGTAATGCCGTAAACTTTATTATTGAAAATGAGAAATTAAGTTTTGTAGAAGCTATTCAACAGCTGGGCCAACATCTGGGCATACCGGTAGAATTTTCTGGCAGCAATGAATCCAATAATTTATTCGATAATCTGTACAAAATTCATGAGGATGCGAGCGCCCTTTATCATGAAACGCTCCTATCTGATAGAGGTGAAAAAGCTCTAAAATATTTAACGGATCGCGGTATTTCAATTGAATCCATCAAATTGTTTAAAATTGGATTTGCCCCTGAAAGTTCAAAATTCTTATTCAATACTATCAAATCTAATGGTTTTGATAAAGAGGTATTTGAAAAATCAGGATTATTTGGGTATTCTAGATCTGAATTTTTTGATCGTTTTCGCTCGAGAATCATGTTCCCAATTTGGAACGCTTCTGGAAAGATCGTTGGATTTGGTGGCCGCGTTTTCGCTAGTGATGATCCTGCAAAATACATGAACTCACCTGAAACGCCTCTGTATAAAAAAAGCGACATTTTTTATGGGCTCAATCATGCACGTGATTCTATTCGAAAAAATGGGTACGCCGTACTGGTGGAAGGATATACAGATGTAATTCAACTCCACCAAAACGGAATAACAAATTGTGTAGCCGTATCAGGAACTGCCTTCTCAGAAAGACATGTCAATCAAATGAAAAAATTTTGCACAAAGGCGCTATTAGCTTACGATGGTGATTCTGCTGGTATTTCTGCTACCTTGAAGACAGGATACAGTCTAATCAAGGGGGGTATTGATGCTCAAGTTATAGAAATTCCTAATAAACTTGATCCTGATGAATGGATATCTAGTAAAGGTCCAGAAGTATTCATCAAAGAGGGTGTTGATAGGGCTAGTGGATTAGTTGATTACCATTTGAAAAGTTCGCATTTCACAGAAAAATCTCCATCGGAAAAATCAAATATTGCGACTCAAATATTAAATGAGGTCCGAGAAATTACTAATCCAATCATTGCAAATGAAATTGTTCGAAAAATTGCAGAAGCTTCTAATGTTGAAGAGCACGAAATTAAAAGAATGATTCCGAAAAAAGCACGCGTTCTTAATAATAATCAACCGCAAGAAGAAGAAAAAGATTCTTTTGATACTGTAAATGATAAAGCTGCAATTGGATTAATTAAAGTGCTACTGCATGGTGCATCTGAGCCCATAGCTTGGATTCAAGATAATTTGGATCTTAATAATATATCTAGCAACCGATTAAAACAACTTATAGAAAATCTCGTATCTACTGCACATTCATCTTCTTCTGAAATTATTGCAAGTTTACCCGGTGAAAAAGATCGTAAAATCATTACAGAACTGATGATGGAAGAAGGCTCATCAATTGATTTTATGCAAATGTCGATTGAGTGTATAGAGACACTATCAAAGGAAGCAACAAAAGATAAAATTCAAAATTACCGCCAGAAAATTAGGAAATTAGAGGCTGAAGGTAAGGATACTACCGATATAATGAATAAAATATTAGAAATACAAAAGGATATCAATGCCTAAACTTTGGATATTTGTATTGTGCTCCCCTCTTTTTGGTCAAGTAATTGAATGGAGCGAAAAACCAGACCCCGTTACTGCAATCCAAATTTTTTGCGATACAGATGGCATCCCAATTTATGTTGATGGCATCCAAGTAGGATCCTCCCCTGTTAAAGAAGCTGTCCAGGTTGCGCCTGGGTGGCACCAAGTAAGCTACTTTCCCCCTAATATGTCAATTGATACAGGCTCTATGAATCAAAATCGCAAGATGAGAGATTTAATTCAAATAGCAAGGCAAGATGTTTTGGTTGATGAAGGGAAAACGGTGCGGGTGGTCTTAAGCTATCGATCACTTGAGGGAGAAGCGATTGAATATGAAAAAAGATTATCAAGCAGTAGATGGATTGGGCTCACGATGGTATTTGTTGTATTTGGCCTAATGACATGGGCAATGTAAATGCGGAATTATATCATTTTTCCTATTTTACTAATGCAAATTACCTTTGCTCAACCAGATTCTCTGGTAAAATATTTTTCTACAAATATCATGCGAACCAATGTTCTTAAAGGCAAACCTGAAAAATCAGTAGATAAAAAAGAGGCGCATTTCAAAGCAATCTACTATCCTTCTGGCGAGTTGAAATCCATCGAATTTTTACCTGCGAATTGGGATAAAAAAAGACGCAAAAAAACCAAAACCCCTGGGCGCGTTACGCTTTACTATCTAAAGTGGAACCCCAAAACGCAAGAATTATTAGAAGGTTTAACTAAACGAGAGGCTAGGGCATGGCCACACTATAGAGCAACGGTTGATGCGCAAGGCTTGGTGCAAGAGGTAGATTATATTAGTCGATCTGGAAAAAACCAATGGACATTTTATATGAAGTGGGACGATTATGGTAAATCAAAACAATATGATATTGAATTTCATTCAAAGAAGGATCTATCACAACTCAACAAGGAGCTCTTTTCTCCAGATATGAGCATGATTCGTCCAGGTTGGATATCCCGTTATAAAATAGAAGATAATGGTATCCCTAAAAGCGTTGAAATTATGGATGGTCTTGAAAATCTATATTATTTTTATCAATTCAACTATTCTAATCGAAAACTCCAATCACAATATTTCACTGCTGATTCCACATTAATTGGTAGTCATACTGTAAAATTCAATGGAAAAAGGAAACCGCTTCGAATTACCTACTACAATGAGAATGGAATTATGAAAAATGCTATAGAATATGAATACCCTAAAGATGCTAAAATGATTATTTCGCAGTTAAATAGTAAAAATCAAGTTGTTCAGAGAACATTAATCCCTAAAAAGAAAGGGGAGCAATAATAATGAACATACTGGTTACTGGTGGTGCGGGCTACATTGGCTCGCATGTAGTCATGCATTTATGCGAAGCTGGTCATGATGTGATGGTGATTGATGATCTATCTTTAGGCGATAAAAAAGCGGTGGATTCAAAAGCAACGTTTATACAGGGATCTATTCTTAATAAAGAGGATTTAAATCGATGCTTAAATGACATAGAAACTGTTATACATTTGGCAGCCTTTAAATCTGCTGGTGAATCAATGAAAAATCCGCAGAAATATTCAGAAAATAATATACTTGGAACCTTAACACTTTTGCAGTGGATGATTGAGAATAGCATCAATAATATTATTTTTTCATCCACCGCAGCAGTATATGGCTATCCAGAATACCTTCCTCTGGATGAAAAGCACCCGCTTAATCCCATCAATTTTTATGGATTTACAAAACTAACTATAGAAAATATGCTTGGATGGTACCACAAATTGCTTGGGATGAACTATGTTATCCTCAGATATTTTAATGCTGCTGGCTATGATAAATCTGAACGAATAAGCTCTCTTGAAAAAAATCCAGCAAATCTTATCCCCGCAATTATGGAAGTGGCTTCGGGACATCGTGACAAAATTGATGTTTTTGGAGATAATTATGATACGCCAGATGGCACTGGTATACGGGACTATGTTCATGTATCTGATCTTGCAAAAGCGCATGTAATGTCTTTAGGGTTAATTCAAGCCAAACAAAGCGAAATATTCAACCTCGGTTCCGAGAAGCAGTATTCCGT
>JAYZHP010000089.1:0-2763 GCA_036166415.1 Fidelibacterota bacterium
CAAGTTGACGAATCATTTCAGCTTGAACTATATAACTATCATCTGTATCTAAGTATTTTCGAATTAATTTTACGGCATCACCTGGGTAATATTTTGACATCTCAGCGATAATAACTCTTCGAGGTTGAGAGTGTTTTTCCCTTATATAGGCGATCAAAAAGTCTTTGGAAGAAATCTCACGCGCCACAGATTCTAGTGCCGCTTTCCGAACAAACCAGGAGCGGTCATGTACAGCGCTACGTTTCAATGTTCTAATTGTTTTTGGATCATCTAAATATGCTTTCAATGTCTTTGAAGCTTCCATCCTTCCAATCACATTATCACGTTTTAATTGGTTTAGCAGTCCATTATAAGAATAATTTTGATTTACCTGAACAAGCAAATCATTTTCGGGATCAAATCGGACGAACAAGGGTTCTTTCTTCATCTTAAAGCGATGAATGGATCGTTTTCTATCAATAATTATCTCTTTTGTTACAATTTCGTTTTTATAGTAAAAAGCGATTGTTGTTGGAAGATAATATTTAGTTGGCGTCTTTCTACCGATCTGGGTTTGATTAATATGTACAGTTAATTCATCATTCTTCCATTCGGTTTTAATATCTAACTGTGGATGACCTGCGCTCAATACCCATTGTTTAAAAAACCAGGTTAAATCTCGTTCTGAGACTTCGTTAACTACTTTAATAAGGTCATCTGTAACAGGATTACCATAGGCGTATTTATTGAGAAATACCTCTTGAAATTCCTTGAATGTTTTGCCACCTACAATCTGCCTTAACATATGCAAAACAGCTGCTCCTCTTGGATAGATATGGCTATCAAAGTTTTGGTTTGGATATTGCCAATACGGATGGACCATTGGACGTGAATAGCGATTCTTGTACTCATTGAAATAGCTTTGCTTCTTTTTCCAAAGATTAATTTTGCTTTCATCTTTACCATATAAATAAGAGCTATATAAGTATTCGCCGTAAGTAGCAAAGGACTCATTGAGCCAAGCATGATGCCAATTCCCCATGGTAATGAAATCGCCCCACCATTGATGAGCTGCTTCGTGGGCGACAAGCCAATGACTTGGATAGTCTTTTTCAGCTTTTTCATCATGAATTGTTTTCTCACCTAATATAGTAGCCGTTGTGCTTTCAGCGCCTCCACCAATACCCGGGATTGTGATTTGATCCATCTTGGGCCAAGGGTATGGCGTTCCATATTCTTTTTCAAAAAACCTCATAATTTCTGGGGTTCGATGAAATGATCTGTGCGCATTTTCTTTATCTTGCGGATAAACCCAATAGCTCATTGGGATATCGCCATGATAATCCTGAATAACTTCAAAAGGACCTGCTACCATCACATACAGATAGGTAGAATTGGGAAGGTCAAGATCCCAGCGATATGTAGTAGAATCCCCTGAGCCTTCGGCTCTAATACGCATACCATTTGCCAATCTTTTCCAATTCGTTGTTTTATCATTTAATACGCCATTAGATAGAACCTTCCAATCCGATCTAACGGTGGTAATAATTGAACTGGTAGCCTTATCTGCGGGATGGTCATTTGATGGAAACCAATGCCTAGCCCCCTCTGGAAAAGAATGGGTTTGCACTAGGGCAGGATTATCCTCAGATTGATCAAAAAAGCCTAATCCAAGAACCCTTACGCCACCCATATTGTATTCAGCTGGATCCGCAATCTTTCCATCGGATTGATAATGAATCGTATACCTACGCTTTTCATCTCGATAGATAGGGTTGTCTGGCATAATCATAACAGATCCATCAATTTGAACAAAAGAAAGCGATGAGGTATCATGCTCTACGCGCGTTACGCGAAATGTTTCGGTATCAAATCGTACCGTATCTACTTTAGACTTTAATACTTTAAAATCAATAGATGTTTTTCCGTAGAATGTTTTCTCGTGATCATTGATCTTAAGATTAATTTCATAATGCAAAACATCTAAGTCAAAGTCAGGCTGAGACTGAAAAGGTCTTTTATAAATATCAGAATTTTGCGCTGATATGAATTGACTAAAAATAAAAAGTGTAAATAGTGCTCTCATAAGACATTGAATATAAATAGCTTTTATTTATTTTTCCTTAGAATCATTAAAACGTTTTTAAATGAAAAAAAATGAATAATCTGAATTTACTTGTTTTTATCTGATATATTTTCCTTTTAGATTATTATCCATGAATAGACTATTCTTTATGCGAAACAGAAGCCTGTTTGAAAAGATTTTCTTGCTGTTCTTTTTAACATGCATGGTTTTAGTTACCCCTTTTTCTACCTATCTATCATCTGATGATTATCTTCAAATGAATGAGAATTTCATCAATTTATCATTCACACCAACTGAAGTTCTTTTTCTTGGTGTCGTGGCGCTATTTATCTTTGTTATTTTTGGTGGAAAAAGAGATGGGGAGGATTCAGATGATGATTCGTTAAAAATGCTTAAGCCGATAACAGGTAAGTTTGATAACGATGAAGAGTTGGGTCAATATATTAGGGCCCTAGCCAACGCTACCTCTAATAACACTGCTACAAACAGTAATTCGCGGACAAAAACAAAAAAATAGCCTACGCTTTAATTCTTCATGATAAGCGTTTATCATGATACTGATATTCAATGAAATTTATTATTGCACTATTTAGCGCTAGTTTTCTAGTAATGATTTATAATTACTTCGATGAAAGCAATGAGCCGCCGCGCAATCTAATTAAAGGCTCCCTTGAATTATTAATAGTTATCTCTATCGT
>JAYZHP010000090.1:0-5092 GCA_036166415.1 Fidelibacterota bacterium
ATATAATTATCCTATAGTTTAATTCGACAAATATCTATTATTTATAATAAATAAAATTAATGATGTTCCTGGATAGATAAAAACCTATTCAGTAATAGTAAATTTTCCCCCGGTTCTATAAAGAGGGTAATTAAAGTATTTTTCGGAAAATTCATCATAATCTTCTTCTAAAGCATTGGTCAGATGAGAAGGTGGGTCATCATTGCTTTCAATAATTAAATAAGGAATCGCTTCATATGAACCCGGTGAAAGCATGGGTGCTAGTGAGTCATCAACAACTTTGAAGTTGATCAAAAATTCTCGATAAGGTTGTTCAATAAATCTTTTAATGGTCCCAGCTGTATCAGGATTAAAAGAATAAACAAGCTCCCCCGAAGAAATATTTTTAATTAATAAGCCAGAATAAACAGTTGGCTGCCTAGCTGCTTCAATTCCTTTTAAATATAAAAATATATCACTGCGGTCAGGAGTTGCTTTAACCTTGACTTTAATATCTTCTACAAATGTTGTTGGTATTGTGCTTGGTTCAATAGAGGTATGTATTTGAACCATGCGATTAACGGAAACTGTTTTTCTTAACTCACCATCTATTTTGATTACCTTATCATCATTTAAAATTTCTCCACCAGCAAATGTAACCTGGACCGTTGAAATTTTATAATTAGCCATAAAAAAATATATGATATAATCCCCATCTGCAATACCACCACCAGATGGAGTGCTTGCAGCTGGAAGGTCTAATTTAAATGAACCATCCGCTCCGGTTAAAGCACTGATTCCAAGCTCACGCGCCCAAACGAATACTCCGCTATGATTTCCATTAGGGTATAGCTCAACACCTTCAAGATTAATGAATCCTCTAATTGTTCTATGTGGTATTTCACTTTTTGAAGAAAACGGATTTTCCTCGCACGAAAAAGAAATAATAAGTGCTAAAGGAAGTATAAAATGGGTTTTAATCATAGCTCAAGGCTCAAAGTTAAATATTTTCTAGTATCTCTTAATAGCAATCCATCGAGAGAAACATTATTTTTCTTTAAATTTCTTGCAGAATAAGAAATTTGACCTTTTACAAAGCTAAAATTTAAATCCATAGTAAGATGTAAATCATAATTAGAGAAAGCAGGTAATTCAATTTCATTGTAACCTTTTTCCGGAACTAGAATCAATCCGGTTTGCTCCCCCTCCTGAAACCAGCGCGCACCTATAGTTATCCAATCCCATTTTGATGTCGTATTAATAGTTAATTTAAATGCGGATTTAAATGGAAATGCACTCATATCTGAAATATTATAATTAGATAAGCCAACTTCTCCTATAAATCTTCCACCATATGTTTTTGCTTTAGCTTTTGCTTCAAATCCAGACATAGTCGCAAGTGTTATATTCTCAAAATAAGCTATAGGCATTCCCAAAAGAAATGTGGCTCTCATTTTATTAATGTAATCATTTCGAAATATGCTGGCCTGTAATTCCATTTGATCGATATTCTCCATTGTTTTCGGTTCGGTCAAAATATTAATTCCAATTTCGAGCGATTTCATTCTTTCTGGCTTAAGCAATTGCTGATTAGGGTTTAAAAAAGTTATTTGGCTAATCTGCTGTTGCAGTGATGGAAATTTGATATTATTACCCGTTGTTACCCAATAAGCCGTTGTTAGTCCTGGAGCACGCTTAGATGCTATAGTTGAAATTTTGAAAATACTATTGGACCAATCATTGTTACCAAAATTTACCAATGCTGCAATTTCAGAAAAATCTACAATATCTTTTCTATTAACTAAACTATCACTGCGATCCCTTATATAATCATACCTATAACTGACATCAAGATCTGTTAGCCATTGCCCTGCTTTGTCTCCTTTTGAGTGAAGTTTTAATACTGTGGCAAATCCTGCATGCTTTCTATTTATATCAGCTCCTTTTAATCCAAGCTGTTGAATATTATTTAATTTTTGGTCATCCCAAAAAATTAACTTTGAGTCTTCGGCTTGTGCGCCAAACATCCACTCAACCTTATTAAGATTAATGTATTTTCTAATATCAATTTTATTAGAATTATTATCAAGCGATCGATAAATATAGCCACGCTGATTATTGAGGTCCTGCAGTTCAGATAAATTATGGGATGCAACAGCAAATTCAACTTCGCCTAATAGCCATACTATTCCATCATAGCGCATGCCAGCTAGTTGATTCGTAGAATTAATTTTATTTAAATCGCGAGTATTGTCAAATATCTGTTTATCTTGGGTAAAATTCCATTCGAGATTCCCATTCATTACTCTATTATTTAATCGGTTAGTCATATCAAATGCCAAGTGGGATAAGCTTGATATTAATCCAGATGATTCAATTTTTGAATCTTGAAAAATTCTTCTATAGGATCCTCTTTTCTGATTAATAGATAGAAATGAATTTTTGATTTTTAATTGACCATTAGCATTCCAAAAGCCTGAATTATAGGAACCGAATTGCTGCGATACCTTTAAATTTTTATCCTTTGTATTTTTTGGTACAATATTGATAACCCCTGAAAAAGCATCCGCTCCATATAAAACGGAATGACCACCTTTGACAATTTCAACCTGTTCAATATTTTGCATATCAATCAAGGAAAGATCGAATACATTATCATAGGGTCGATTTAACCTAAATCCATTATAAAGTACCAATACATCATCTGCATTTCCTCCACGTATTGATACAGTTTTTCTTCCTGATAATGATTCTTCGATTTGGACACTCTGATCCGTTGCTAATAAATCTCCCGCGTCAACATACGCTCTTAAAGCAAAAGCATCAGATTGGATTATTGAAACAGTCTGTGGTAAATCTTTTTCAATTGCAGGTTTTCTTTTGATACCCGCAGTTTCAATCGCTTCAAATTGAAGTACGCGCGGCTGCAAGAATACTTCTGATGATGCATCTAGGTTGCCAATACTAATTAATTTTTCATCGTAACCAATATGTTTAAATTGTACGATTTGAGATGAAACAGTTTCATCAATATTTAAAGAATATTCTCCATTGGAATCGGTAGATACACCTCTATCGGTATCTACAATTAAAATATTAACTCCTGAAAGACGAGCTCCAGTTATCTTATCTGTAACAGTACCGGAAATCGTTTGAGAATAATAAAAAGAAGTATTAAGGGTAATTAATAGTATTAGATATTTCATTTAATGCTTTTATGACTGATCAATATAGTTGCTTTTTATTGAAATAAGATAATCATAAGCAGCTTGATAGGAATTGTCAATTTCCCCATCAAGAATTGCTTCTTCAATATCGGATTTAATTCTTCCTATCAATTTACCTTGATTAATGTTACAAATTTTCATTATTTCTTTGCCGCGAACTGGAGATTGAAATGCCTTCATTTTATCTCTTTCAGTCACGTCAGTCATTTTTGATTCTACTTTTTCAAAATTAGCCAGATACTTTTTTATTTTATTTGGATTTTTTGTTGTTATATCTGCTCTACATAAGGTTAAAAGATCATTAATATCATCACCGGCTGCCACCATCAACCTGCGTATAGCTGAATCGCTTATTCCTTTTTTAGCTAAAGCAATAGGTCGCAAATGAAGGAGTGTAAGTTTTTTTAAATAGTCTTTGAGTTCATTTGAGATTTTCATTCTCTTTGCTACTTTATCTAGCATTCGCTCTCCAATTGCATCATGGCCATGAAAAGTGTAACCTTTATTTGGGTCAATTTTTCTAGTATTAGGCTTTGCTATGTCATGCACAAGAGCAGCAAATCTTAATTTCATTTTTTTTGTTAACAATGCTGCGTTATCTACTACCTGCATAGTGTGATAAAAAATATCTTTATGATGCCATTCACTAGATTGATCCATCCCATACATTATATCAATTTCAGGAAAAATTTTCTTCATTAATCCAGTTTCCTGGAGAATATTTAAGCCAATTGATGGCTTATCTGTAGATAATATCTTTGTAAACTCATTAGTTATTCTCTCCTGTGATACTATAGAAATACGATCACATTCATCCTGGATTGATTCGAGACAATTTTTTTCTATCTTCAAATCTAATTTGGAGGCAAAATAGGCAGCTCGCATCATTCTTAGCGGGTCTTCTGAAAAAGTTTTATTAGGATCTAAAGGTGTAATGATTTTTTTTTCTTTTAAATCTTTAATACCGTTATAAGGGTCATGTAAATCGCCAAAATTTTCAGGAGCAATACTTAAAGCCATTGCGTTAATAGTAAAATCTCGGCGAATTAAATCCCCCATCAGATCTGTATACTTTACTTTTGCTGGCTTTCTGGATTCAGAAGAATAAATTTCTTCTCTTGCTGCTGCTACCTCGATTGGAATTGGTTTAGCAGGAATATGGGCAGTAGAATACTTGGGGAATGGAACAATTTTTGGGATACCAAGCTTGTCTGCTAAAATCTTGGCAAACTCTATCCCATCTCCGATAACCATTAGATCTATCTCTTTTATTTCCTTATCTAATAATAAATCTCTAACTACACCACCAACGGCATACGCTTCTTTTTTTGTATCTCTAGCAATTTCACCAATCTCAATAAGCAGTGATTTAACATTTGACTGCTTTTCAATTATATTTTCGATATTTGCCATTATATAAATTAAGACAATTATTCTTGAGGAATGGCATGGTATAGGTTTTATCTATTAGTTTCCTATATGCGATTATGGTTAACAATATTTTTATCTTCTTCTATACTGTTTTGTCAGTTTGGAAAAATTGATGTAAAAATTGATGATAGGCTTTTAAGGAATAGTGAGAAACAAAAAGTTTCATCAATTAAAGATGAGGTATCGCGTTTTTTTTCAAAACATGATTGGAATGAAGAATACCAAAACTTAAAAATACCTCTTCATATTTCTATCGCATTCCAAGGTACCGCTCAAAAAGGAGGTATGGAAACTTTCCATGCACAAGTTCTTATTTCCGATGGAATGGATTTAAGATATTTTGATAAATCTCTTCAATTTTATTATAATGCAGGAAGCTCTATATATTTTGATCCGGTTATGTTTGAACCACTTGGAAGTTTTTTTGCATTCTATGCCTACTTGATTTTAGCTGG
>JAYZHP010000091.1:0-7440 GCA_036166415.1 Fidelibacterota bacterium
ATTAATATAATAGCTAGTGAAATAAATCCAGCAACCAGATCATCGGTCATTACCCCCCATGCTCCTGGCATTTTTTCAAAATACTTTACAGGCCCTAGCTTTGTAATATCAAAAAAACGAAATAAAACAAATCCTATTATAGCATTGGTAACATTCACAGGTAACAGCGACAAAGCTACCCATTGCCCCACCCATTCATCAATTACTATAAACGATGGGTCATGGGACTCAATGGTTTTTAATAGTCTATGCGTGAAAAAAAGACCAATAAAAAATATTATTGAAATCAAAATTGGTAAAATACTAGTATCCAGGTTATGGAAGAAGCTAAACCAACAAATCGTAGCTGCCATACTTGCCCATGTACCTGGAGCAATTGGAAGTCTTCCAATATAAAAAACTGTGACAATACACTCAGTTATGAGCTTCATTGATATATGATTTCTTTAATGACCTCATAATTATCCCTAATATATTTATAGCCTGTAAATATTGTGAATAACGAAACAAAAAATGTAAGGTTATAGACCAAATTATATTTTGATACTAAATCAAATATTGAACTAAGAATCGTCTCATTTATATTACTAAAAACTAAAAAAGAAAGTGTAAAAATTATTAAGGTCAATTGCGCGCTAGTTTTGGATTTTGCAATATTGCTAGTCACTAATGTGCGATCATTACGTTTCATTAGCATTCTAAGTAGTGTAATAAAAATATCTCTAAAAATAATTAATCCAACCATCCAAAATTCAATTAAACCTAAAACAGCAAATGAAATAAAAGCTGAAGAAACTAATATTTTATCTGCTAAAGGGTCTAAAAATTTACCTGATTCAGTTACAACATCATATTTACGAGCATAATATCCATCATAGGCATCAGTTATTGATGCAACTATAAAAATTATTAGTGCGAATAAATATGTATTATTAAAATCAGCAAACATGCAATAAACAAAAAAAGGGGTAAGAAAAATACGGAATACTGTTAGAATATTTGGTATTGTCATCACATCACTGATCTATCTTCTATGGCTCTCATTATTGTTGCGTCATCCACAAACTCTAGATCTCCACCTATTGGAAGGCCTCTGGCTAGTCTAGTAACCTTCACTGATTTGCTCTCTAATAAATTTGCTAAATAAAGGCATGTCGCCTCGCCTTCAATTGTAGCATTGGTAGCAACTAATATTTCATCATTAGCATTCACTCGTTCGATTAATGAATTAATATTAAGATCATCTGGTCCAACTCCATCTAACGGTGACAATACCCCACCTAATACATGATACAAGCCTTTAAAAACATTCGTTTTTTCAAAAGTATAAATATCTGCGGGATTCTCTACTACGCAAATAGAGGTATTATCCCTTCGAGGATTACTACACACCAAGCATAGATTTTCTTCACTGATTCCAAAGCATTTTTCACAAAAACGTATTTTAGATTTTAATGAAAGAATTGCTTGTGAAAGATCATTCGATAGATTATTTGAGGAATTGAGGACATAAAATGCCATCCGTTGGGCAGTTTTCTTACCAATTCCAGGAAAGCGTGAGAATTCATCAATTAAATTATTTAATGACTCTGGAAATGAATTCAAAATTACATACCTGGAATATTCATATCACCCAACATTCCACCGGTTACAGAATTCATTTTTTCTTGAGTGGTTTTTTGCGCGCTAGAAATAGCATTATTTACTGCAACTTTAATCATTATTTTTTGACCGCGAATATCATGATTAGTAAAATCGTCACGAAGATCAATATTGGTTAATTCTAATTTACCATTCACAGTAGCTTCAACGATGCCATCATCGGAAGATCCTTTGAAAACCATTCGATTGATTTCTTTTTGAACTTTCTTTAATTGTTTTTTTGCCTGCTGAGCTTGTTTAAGCATTCCAAGCATATTTGATTTATTAAACATTATAATCCTATCTTAAAATTTCACCATCAAACTCTTCAATAATTCTTTCTACAACCTTATCTTCATTTTTACTATCTTCACGTACCTCAGGTGTTGGTTGAGATAAATTTACCTCTTTTGAATTTTCACTATCCCATGAAAAATCTAATTTTATTTCTTTTTTTATAAATTTAGATAGAGATTCTTCTATATAGCTTTTGTTATGAACAAGGTTGTTCACGCTAAATTCAGGTAAACCAGAAACTGTAATTGTAATTTGATTACTATCTATGCTAGTGGGAACTGAATGGTCTAAGGTTGAGCCTAGTGAAGGTCTTTCCGAATTGATATTTTTAACAAAATTGGGCCATTCATTTTTTACATCAATCAATAGATTTTCCTTGGCGCTATCTTGGGTATTTATTTTATCTTCTTTTGTCTTCTTTTTATTATCGCTAATTGGTTCAACTTCTTTAGTAGTGGATTGAGAGCTCTTTGATTTTTCTACTGATACACTTTCTTCCTTAACAATTTTTTTTTCTTCTCCTGTAGAATTTTCTTTATTAATCAAATGAATGTCATTTTTTTTTAAATGATCTCCAGTTATTAAATTTGATATCATTACAGATTTATCCATCTCCATCAATTTTAATGAAAGTATTTCAAACGCAATTAAGGGTTGATGTGAATTTTTTATAGTATGTCGTAGTTTAATCAATGCATTAATAATTCGTAATATATCATTCAAATCCCATACTCCCATCGTATCTAAGTATTGTTTTTTATGATTATCATTAAGATTGAGCAAAGAATCACCATTAGGAGTTAATACCAAAATATAATTTCTAAAATGCAGATTTAATCCTTCGATAAGATCATCTAATTGAAAAGAAGAACTTCTTACTTTATTTAAGACTTCAAACATTTTTGGATAATCTTTAGAACTCAATGCTTTTGAATATTCGAAAAATATATCAAGAGGAATAATACCGATAATTGTAGCGACTTCAGCATAAGAAATCGATTCACCAGAAAATGCGATGGCCTGATCTAATATGCTTAATGCATCACGCATACTTCCATCAGCTTTAGCACTAATCGCAGCTAATGTCTCACTATCAATTTTAATATTTTCAAGGTCGATAATCTTTGATAATTGATTTGATATAACCACCTCATTAATACGATTAAAATCAAAACGCTGGCAACGCGAAATTATTGTTGATGGAACCTTATGTATATCTGTAGTTGCTAAAATAAATTTACCATGCGGTGGAGGCTCTTCAAGGGTGCGAAGTAAAGCATTGAAGGCTTGATTCGTTAACATATGAACTTCATCAATTATAAAGATTTTATAGGGTGCATTCATAGGTGCATATTTTATTTGCTCTCTCAAATTGCGTATTTCTTCAATTCCTCTATTAGAAGCACCATCTATTTCTAATACATCAAGATTTCTACCATCTATTATCTCTTTACAATTTTGACATGAATTACAAGGAACACCTTTATCAACATCAGGGCAATTCAAGGCCTTTGCAATTACTCTAGCAGTTGTTGTCTTGCCAACACCCCTTGGACCGGTGAGCATATATGCTTGGGAAACTCTATCTCGCTTAAAAGCATTGACCAAGGTTTTAGTAACATGATCCTGGCCAGCTAAATCGCTAAAGGATTGTGGGCGATATTTAAGTGATAGTACCTGATATGACATTTTATCTAAAAATATTAACTATTAATCTAGTCGATTTTATTGACGAGAAGCAAGGTAAGATGGGTAATGTTTAGAATTAATTATTATAGGGTTTGATTTCCGATAAGAAATCAAATCGGAATTATTTTTTCTTCTTTTTTCTTTTTAAAAAAGAAAATTTTCCTTTTTTTGGTTTTTCTTCAGCGCCATCCGCTGTTTCTGTGTCATCATCAGATGATTTTGATTTATCTGTTAGCTTTGAACCATCTTCTTCTATTGCCTCTTTGATTGGATCATCGCCTCGAAGAGTCGCTAATTTATAATGCTGATTTTGAGTACGACTTTTTATACTCTCTAGGATTCCATCAACCTCTTCATTAAAGTGAGAAACTGTTCTCTCCATGCGATTTATCAATTCATCTAACAATGGCTCACCATAGGCATCATTAAGTCTCTCACCAATTAAATGCAGTTTTTCCTCTAGGTATTCTTTTTTAAACTGTTTTTCCTGTTTATCCACAAATATTCCTTAAATCATTTGCGATTTAATTTTTCTAAATCTTCAGATGAAAGACCAAATTTAGTTTTTTTACTTAATAAAATCATTGAAGTATCATATACTTCTGCGCCAGCAAGTAAGCCAAATGTAGCACCAATAAATCTGTTATGCCACCGATAACCCCATATGGGATCTGTCTGACGGTTCCATAATTCCATCATTAATAATCCTGCTAGAGCCGCACCGGAATATATAAACTTCTGCCATTCAGGTCTATCAATAATCTTTTCACGATATGTAATTCGTTCCATTGAAGTGATCTTTATTAATTTAACACTAACTGGGGTCTGGATATATAATCGATCTTTATTAAAGCTAAGTAGCGTTCCTTTTATCCTCTTTCCATTGATATGTCTTACTTCAACGTACTGACCAATAGGTATACTTTTTAAAATATCTTTCGTTCTAAGATAAGTTAAATTCTTTCGAAAAGATTCGCGAATATCTTCTGTTATTTTTGGCATACTATTTAATCTTAATTGGAGCTCAACAAAAGATTTAAGATCCATTCGTTTATAGCTAATTTTTATTCGAGTATATTCTAAATATGATATACGTGATTCTATAATGTCGGTATCAAGTTGAAAGAATTGCGCGCTTTCGAAGTTTGGAATTTCATTGTAGACTTGATAATATTGATTTTCTTCAGCGTCAAGGGTGTAGCCTATATGCTTAGTTAGTTCTATTATCTCTTGATTTTGAGATACGGCAAATGATAAAAATAACGTATAATATTTAATTAGTCGTATCAAGTAACGAATAAACCTCATCAAGCTCTGGAAATCTTCCTTCATTCTTTTTGGAAAATATAAGAATATCGTTTTTGGTAAGTTCATAGACACCCCCACCAGCAGGAATCAATGTTAACGAAGAAATAGCATTTCCATATTTTTCTAACATTTTGCTCGCCATACTGGCGGCTCTAGGTAAATAATTTCATTTATTGCAATATGTTATAGAAACATCCACTACTTACTCCTTAATTCCAAGAATAGATCCAATAAATTCCAAAAATAACTAATAGTATAGAAAGAAAGAAAAGAAACGCTGCAGCTTTTTTAAAAGCAGTACCTCTTACATCATAACGATAAACCGTTTTTGATTGACTCTCCATCAAAAATCAAACGCTGTTTCAATAGTCGTCTGTTTTACAGGTTCAAGAGCGCTACCAGGAATTCCACTGTCACGATAATACTGTCTATAGTCCCAAATAACACTGACACCTTTACTTACCTCATATCCAACTTTATAACCAAATACTGTATTGATTGAGGGATTTCCAAAATCAAAGGGGTTCTTATCGTTATTTCTCTGATAGTATGCCTGAGCAACGCTAAGCTTAGGAATATTTTCAGCATTTAGATTAAGTATGGCATTAAAGCTATTGAACTCTGTTGTATCAGCCTTCATATTTGCATAGGATGCATTAAACGTAAGTAAATTAAATAGATTGGCAGACGCAGAACCATACATCCCCTTTGTATCGTTTTTAGATAATGGATCTGCAAAAATCATTTGGTCTTTTGTACGTACTAAAATACCATTATCGGTAGTCTGTACTGTTACTCGAGAAAGATCATAGCTACCATCAAAGAATTGGGGGATGAAATAACCCTTCTTGATACGATACTCAAAGCTAAAATTTAAGAATCCAAACAGACTGGCCCTGATCCCAGGTACCGTGATTCCAGACCCGCTCATAGATTTTCGATTAAAATATGTTGTATCACCTTGAGATTGGCTAAATGAAAGGGTGTTGAATTCTGAATAAACTTCTAAACTAAATGCCTTACTACGAAGAACTGGATAGCCAATATCTAAAGCAAATCCTTGAGCAACCGCCTCACTATTATTGCTCTTAAATGGTTCAGGTTTTAACTTGAGATCAGACTGTTGAGAATCTAGAATATTATTACCATCACCATCGATATCCCAACCTCCTTCAGGCTGTTTACTTCCTCCATTTAAATCTGCAATTCCATCACCATCAGTGTCATTCCAGAGAGTCTTGTCATCTGGAAAATCATCAAACATATCAGGGTAATTGTCACCATCTTTATCTTTTAATCCAGAAAATTGATTCATATCCCGGACAAAATTCATACCAATCGTTAAAGGTATTGCATCAGAAATTTTATAAGTTCCTCTTAAGCCTAAGAGAGTGCCTCCTCTAGAGAAATCTTTCATATTAGATAAAAATATTTCGGTACCAAAATTACCAAAACCAAGTCCTGTATTGATTCCAACCTTCCTAACAGAAGGAAATTCCATCATATTAGAATATCCACTTAAAAGTCCACCATAACCAAGCGTTACATTATTTAATGATCCCCAAAGCAGCCAAAATGGGTCTGACTTTTTCCCCCATCTAATATAGAGAAGTTTATCAATAAAATCAGATGGCTCATCCCATTCATCTTTCCGAATATTTCCTTCATTATCAATATACATAACTAAATCAAGTCCAATACCAAGTTTGCCAAATGATAATTCAGGGCGCAAAGCAACTTGATTATATATCGTATCATTAATGGTTGCTGAACCAACCGCTAATCCCATATTAAACGGTTTTTTGGGTGGTGTATTAGCTTTATCTAGATTCTGATTATTACTGTTGGGTGCGTCAGGTTTTTGTGCTTGCTGTTGACTTTGTTGCGGCTTTTGCTGTTGGCTTTGTTGTGGGCTTTGCTGCTGCCTTTGCTGTGGGCGTTGTTGCTGTCTTTGCGGCTCACGCTGCTGTTCATTGTTATTATTTTGTTGTTCTTGCGATTCATTCTGCTCTGGAGATGATTCACCATCAGGATCTTCAGGAAAATCACCTGGCTCAGCAGGAGCAGGAATTAATTGCCCAAGTGCATTCGAAACAGCTTTTTGTCCAGGACCAACATTTACTGTAGCACCACTAATTGAATTAAAAACTTCAAAATTTCCACTTTTACCAACGAATTTATCTACACCAGAAACAGCATCATGAAAAGAAGAAAATTCTGTACCTTTTACGGATGCAACAGATACTGGTGTTTCAACTCGATAAGTTTTTTTTCTATTTTCTTTATTTACATTATGTAATGTCGTTCCTTGGTCAATAATCAGGCTACGCGTATTTGAAGTTTCTACAAATTGAAAGTCTGTATTTTCTCTTATCTTCACAACAGATTTATCATCAAGAAAAATCACAACAGCAAAACTTGCCTCGCCTACACGAATAGCATCACCATTTGATACAGCCTGACCCGGCTTAACCACCACAGAGTATGATGGAGAACCCATAGGTT
>JAYZHP010000092.1:0-11020 GCA_036166415.1 Fidelibacterota bacterium
TATATTCGTTAGATCCATCAACGAATACTATTAAAACAAAACATTTTGGATATGATGGAAAAGTCTATTGGTCAGGGAAAGGATGGATTGAATCAAAAGATAGCACTATATACATTTATGTTGAAGAGCTAACAATTAATGGTACCAAGACAAACTATACAAATGTAAAAACATTGGCTAATGACTCTACAATTGAAAATCAGTATATAAATTTTATGCAGAATGGCAAAGCGTTAAAAGATCAGCCAATGCAAACAATGAGACGCTCTAGTAAAAAGTCAGATTGAAAATAGGTGTTACTGAGTTAAATATTTTTCAAAATCCTCTTTACTAAGAGATTTATAGTAATCAAGCATCCCTTTTTCTGTCATCAATTTTTCGATATCTTTAATTTCCATCGGAACAAAATCTGAAACAAGCTCATAACCTGTTTTAGTAATCACAATTAAATCTTCCAATCGAATATAGATATTTTCTTCTGGAACTCGTAATGCAGGCTCTATGGTAAATACCATTCCAGGAAGTAACATTTTTGAATGGTCACCAACATCATGAGTTGCCATACCCACACCATGTCCTAGGCTACCATAGGATGACCGCTTATATCTATTTACAAAATTCTTTGCAGCTTTTTGGTGATGCGGCTGATCAAACTTTGCAGAATTAAGGATGCTTTCCATTTTCCTCGCAGCTTTTTTTCTAACATCCTTTGGCCTGACATTGGGTTTTATATATTCTAGGATAGCTTTATAGCATTGTAGATAGAAATTATATAGCTGAGCCTGTTCTTTTGAGAATTTTCCATTGACAGGAATCATTCTAGTGATATCGCTCATATAATAATTATAATCTGGTGAGTAATCCATTAAAAACAAATCTCCATCAACTAGTTTATCCTTTTTTTCGTGGTAGTGAGGCATATATGCATTTGGGCCATTCGCAATTAGAGAATAATAGGCATCACCTTGAGCGCCATTGATATGATAAATGTATTTTGCCATACCATCAAGTTCGTATTCATACAACCCAGGCTTAGCTGATCGCATTGCTTCCATCAGTCCGAGACATGAAAGGACAGTTGCTTTTTTTATTACTTTTATTTCAGCTTCGCTTTTAATCAGCCTTAATTCATCAAGCATTGGAGTTAAGTCTATAATCTTTGATCCCAACATCTGATCGGAAATAGTTTTAATAAACTTTTTATATCTTGGGACTGTTTGATCCCAGGGATCATTTTGTAAATCTCCTTCATATCTTAACAAAAGATCACGACTCTCTGCATGTCTCTCAGGAGGAGATTGGTATAAATATACATCAGGCTTAGAGCGCATTCTCATTCTCCTTAGATGATCACCCATTTGGTTAACGTTCGCAACATAATCAACTCCATTCATTGTTTTGACCGCATCGACATCTTCAGCTGTAAGTATATCTCCTTCACTACGTTCTCTGCGTTCATTTTTTTGGGGTAGATATAGAGTGGTTTCACCAGTTTTACCTTTAATGATTGCGTAGGCATGCGGCGTTTCAATACCAGTTAAATAATAAAACTCATTATATTGACGGAATTTTATATATCCTGATTCAGAGGGAGCGCCTTGCAAAATAGCTATTGAATTTTCAGACATTTTTTCAGCAATTTTTTTGCGCCTTAATGTGAACTCATCCGCAGAAAACACATTATCCCCAATTAAGATTTGAATAAAGAAAAAAGATAGTAGTATTAGTTTTGTTTTCATTATTTAAATGGCTCCGTTACAATATCAGGACCCGCATTCTTTTTAGATTCTTTTACAATTCTTTCAACTTCTCGCATCAAATTTGCATTTTCAAATACGACCCCATCTTTAATTGTGTGCAATATTCCTTTTGTGCGATACATCTTCTCAGTTTTGGGATCCATATTAATAGCACCAAATGGGTATAGATATCTAAAATTTTCAGCTGGACTTCCATCAACAACTAAAATATCAGCAATATACCCTTTTTGGATCATACCTAATTTGGGTTCCAGGATAGTTTGTGCACTATTATATGTGGCACTCCTTAAAACTTCTAATGGATGCATCCCAGACTCAAGGACTAATTGCAATTCACGAATATTTCCAAAACCGCCTGTAGACCATTGGTAGTTATCATCTGTACCATACGCAACTCTACCACCTCGTTTATTAAATTCATAGATTAGATCACCCCATAGATCATACATATAGTGCCATCTATATTCATCTAAAGAAGTCCAATTATATTGAAATGATGCGTGTGCATCAGGATCAGGTAGATGCATTTCCCACAGTGCTTGATGCGTATATTTTTCGTGCCAGGGAAGTCCATGAGCTCTAACGATATCTCTATTAGCTTCGTAAGTCGCGCGATTTGGTTGCATCGTTACTCCATAATGCACTAAAGAATCTGCAATGTCATTGAGCAGTCTATGTCTGGTTTCAGGATTCTCACCTGCCTCAATCCATACCTGGGCAGCTTCTCTAAAGCGTATATTTTCATCTAGATAATTATAATCTACAGGATAATTCATCACTTGGCGATTAAGCGCTGATTCAGCATATCCATAATGATGAACAATCATAGTTACTCCTAACCTTGCAGCATCCAATGCATTAACTTGAGAGGTTGATGAAGGTTGAATATGAACAGCTGTAATTCCACCAGCTTTTTCAATCGCTTTTGCTGCAGCTCCAAACATAGTAGGGTTCCAGCATAGATTATTCAAATATACCTGTCGAACCCCATTACGTATCATTTTCTTAGCAACCTGATCAGCATTTTTCGGGTCCATCAAAAAATCTTCTTTGAATTCAGTTTTACTACCCCATCCATACAATGGAAATAGTCGCGGAGAAATAATCTCATTATTACGCTCTGCGCCTAAAATATTTTGTACGCGCCTTTCTTCAGCGGGTCCAATAGAAGTCACACCTGTTGCGAGTTGCATATAGAAAATATAATCCAGAGGAAGCTTTTTATTTCTTAGATGCAGATGCAGATTAAGCATTCCTGGCATTACAAAAAGATTGTCACCCTCTATAACTCTATCGCCCTTCATGCGACCTGGCTTATTTGGATCATGACGCTGAAGCTTAGAAATAACGTTTCCCGTAACTAGTATATCATAAGGACCAGTTGCTGGACCACCATGACCTGGAAGTACCATAGCATTACGAATCACCAAATTTTTATACGGACCTGCTCCAAGATCCCCAAAATCAACTTGCTTTGAAGGGTTGGGTTTAAATTCCACTTTTTCATATTGACTAAATACAATAGAAAGTGAAAAAACAATTATAAATGCTATATCACGTAGTTTCATATTACTCTCCAAGATAAAATTAAAAATAATCTCTAATTGTAAATCCCAATGCAGTGATCCATAGAATTGTTGATATCAATGCAAAAATACTTCTACCCAATTTAGTATTAGGCATAGTTTGAGGATACTTATTTGTTGCGAACGATATAAGAATATCAATCATTGGGATAGATGCTATCATAAGTAGAAGTAAGCTTGTTTTCATTTTTTAGAATTTACATATTTTGTTATGTTAATAATTTACAATTAGTTTTCAGCGAGAAATAATGTCTTTATCATTTAAAGAGCGATTAAAGCATAACCTATACATTTTGTTTTTTGGGCTAACTAAAGTTCGTCTAATACTGTTTTGCCGCCCTAAAATTATAGATATCACTAACAATGAGGTGATTCTTTCTGTACCATTAAATAGAAAGACAAGAAACCATGTGGGCTCAATGTATATTGGCGCAATGACTGTTGGTGTGGATTTAGTTACTGGACTTACAGCTATGCTGAGCATTCGAAAATCTAAGCGTAATATCGTAGTAATTTTTAAAGACCTTAATGCAACATTCTTCAAGCGAGCTGAAGGAAATACCCATTTTATTTGTAGGTATTTAAGCGAAATAGAGCAAGCAGTTCAAGAGGTAATTAAAACAAAAAATCGTGTAAATATTGAGGTACCGGTTATAGCCATAGTCCCAGAAAAGCTTGGAGATGAACCCATCGCAGAGTTTAAGATTACGCTTTCAATGAAAGAAAAATAGTGAACCTTTCTATTAAATCAGGCTTTTCAGCAAATATTATCCTTATTTCTGCCGCATTCCTATGGAGCATTGGTGGCCTGTTTATTAAGTTAGTAGATCTAAGTCCAATTGCAATTACAGGAACACGAAGCATTGCTGCCGCATGCGTTTTTTTGATTTATTTAAAAAAAGTAAAATGGCACTGGAATCGTTATTTTATTATTGGAGTGTTTTCTTATGCGGCGATGATGTTATTATATGTTTTTTCAATTCGACTTACCACAGCTGCTAATGCGATCTTCCTTGAGTTTACCGCACCGATCTATGTTGTTATTTTAAGCTATTTCCTATTAAATGAACGCATCACATTATTTGATTTGTTTTCAATGATAATTATCTTTTTTGGAATGGGACTATTTTTTATTGATGACCTTACATTTTATGGATTTTGGGGAAATATTATGGCTGCGATTGCAGGCGTATGCTTAGGGATAGTAACGGTAATTATTCGCAAAGAAAAAAAATCTGCATTTCAAATAGTACTTTTTGGAAATATTGTAACATCATTGGTATGTATTCCATTCATGTTTTCAGGTATTCAAGAAACTGTATATTTGGACTGGATTATGATTTTTGGATTAGGAATCATTCAGCTTGGTATCCCATATATTTTATATACATTAGCTTTGCGTCATGTGCATGCGATTGACGCCATCCTAGCTAGCATGATCGAACCGATATTAAATCCTGTTTGGGTATACCTTTTTGTTGGGGAAAAAATGGGAGATTGGGCATTTATTGGTGGTAGCATGGTTTTAATAGGATCGATTGGCAGAGCATTAATTAAACAAAAAATTGAGGGAAAGAAATGAATGGAACTGTAAAAGAATATAATAAGCAAAGAGGTTTTGGTTTTATTTCAGGGGAAGATGGAGAGGACTATTTTGTTCACGCTTATGGCCTAGGGCCAAAATTAAAACAGTCTGGGCTTCGTGAAGGGCAACGCGTGGCATTTGATGTTGATTTTGATATGAAAGGTGATAAAGCAATTAATGTTCGCCCTGCATAGCTTTTTTGCAATATCATTCAATAAACTTTTTAATAGATGAATGACAAGCAACTGGAATTTTATGTCCAGCATTGTAGGATTCTAATTTCACATTATAACCCATTTCTTTTAGTATATCGAAAGTTGAATAGCTCTCATTGATCGATACTAATTTATCTTCTTCGCCATGCAGTAATAGGATTTTTGTGGATTGACTTTTTGTGCTCATTTCTTCGATTAGCCTTTCTTTAAATTTTATAAATCCAGCTATTGGTACTATACCACCAATCGAAAATGACATCCTTAATGCATACTCTATAGCAAGACATGCTCCTTGAGAAAATCCAATAAAAAAAAGATTTTCTTTAGCATATCCTTGATCCAGTATTTTATTAACTAAATTATCTAGCCCTTTCATAGTTTTTTTGTAATGCCACCCAGATTTCTCATTTCCACTAAACCATGAGTTTCCATCCCGGCTATCGGCTTTGTAGGGTGCGCGAGGAAAAAACCACTCTGCATTGTTTATTTTCAGCATTTTGGCAATTGGTTCAAATACATATTCGTCACCCGTCCATCCATGTAGAAAAATAATAGCCTTAGTTGTATTGGAATTATTGTTAAGGGTATGAGTTATTAATTGCAATTTTTTCTATTTAAAATTTGCATCAGCCGTTAGAATCCAGTTGGCATTGCCTGGTGTTCTGCTAGGCTCTAATCGATAAAGTTGTCCGGTAGCTGTATCCAGCATATAATGCCAGTGCGTACGCTCAATCTGGAAAGATTGAAGCTGAAATCTTCCAGCTGCTTTATCTTTTCCCAATTGATCTTGAACATAATTATCCAATTGACCCATTATTGTATTTAAGCTGTCATCTTTCTTTTGCTGAACTCCTACAAGCAGAAAGAAAACTACCATCAATGATAGCCCTGTGATAATACCGCTAATATATTTTTTCATTTGATACTCCTTGTTATTCATGAACCGGTTTTTCTGTTTAGTTCATATTCTTGCATTTTTTTTACAAAATCCTCTTCATTTTTTGCCTGCAGAAGAGGACTAATTGAAATATTTTCTTTAAGAGAGATACTTGCCCTTGGTCCGTAATCATGCCCTGGATATATTATTGTTTTATCAGGCAGATCCAACACTTTATGATAGATAGATTTATATAATTGTCTGACGTCACTTTTATTACTTATAGTTCTCCCTGTTCTACCGACAAAAAGAGTATCACCAGTAAATAATACATCATCAAGTAGATAACATATTGAATCTGGATAATGACCTGGAGTATGAATGATCTCTAAATTAAGCTGTCCAACAGAAATAATATCTTTGTCTTTGACTGGTTTGATGTAATTACATCTGATTTTTTCTTGTGAATCTTTATGAACTATGGTGACTAGGTTTGGAAATGCATCTACATATTCATCAATAAATGCGATATGATCATTATGGGTATGAGTAATAAATAAAGTTATTAAACCTCTTCTATTTATAAATGGAGAAACATCATTTAGCGGTACAGATGCATCCACAAGTAATTGATTACTAGTTTGCATGCAGGTTACCAGATAGGTCAAATTCTTATCATAACCACCTTGAAACGATCGAATAGAGTAATCGGTATAGCTCATGTTAAAAAGAATTTAAATCCCTTTTTAGAACAAAATTAACTCTGTTATATTTCATCTAGTGATTTCACTATAATAAGGAGTTACTATGGAAACAAAACAAATTGCCGTTTATTTGATTATAGCTGGAGCTGTAATCTTGGCCTTAAAGTTTATAACCGAAATAATCAGTTTTATACTAAGTGATTTTTTCCTTGGACTTGGAGCAATTCTTGTAGTTGGAGGAGCTGTTATACTCGCTTTGAAATTTTTCAAAGAGAATCGAGATGATGCTGAAGATGAGCCTTTTCGAGGTATTAAGCAATGATTGTTGTTACTACAGAAAAGGTATCCGGTCATAAGATAAAAGAACATCTTGGAACTGTAATTGGTAATACTATCAGGGCTAGACATGTAGGAAAAGATATTCAAGCAGCCTTTCGAACTGTATTAGGCGGTGAAATCAAAGAATATACATCTATGCTGGCCGAATCAAGAGAACAAGCGTTGATGAGAATGAAGGATAGAGCAACGGAATTAGGTGCTGATGCAATTGTAGGTGTACGTTTTCAAACTTCTATGATTTTATCTGGGACCGCTGAATTGCTCGTATATGGCACAGCTGTAATATTGGATAAGTAAATAGATTATGAATAAAATTTACCTTACGCTGGTAGCGACCATGCTATTTGTTGCATGTGAGGACAGTACAAAAGACACGTCTGATTCTTCTCTTGAGGTTAGCTTGAAAAAATGGCAATCTCACGTATTTACCTCGTATCGCATGAATATGGATATCTCCTGCTTTTGCATTCCAGCTCCAAACATCGATGTGCGGGTCAAAAATGGTGAGATAGCCCTTATTAATGGTGAGAACTTTACTGATGATGAGTTAAAAAATAAATTTTGGCATGCCCAGACAGTGGATAACCTTTTTAAAATCATTGAGAATAATCTTTCAAGAAATCCACATAAAAAAAGATTGAAGTTCAACGAAACATATGGGTATCCTGAGGAAATATATTTTGATATAGATGAAATGATGGCGGACGACGAGGTTGAATACCTTGTACATTCATTTAGCCCCATCAATGATGGTTGCATAGATGAGTCAAAGATTTCTGATAGTCCATGCATTGAGGTATATGATCCAGTGTGTGGCTGCGATGGAGCAACCTATTCCAATAGTTGCAAAGCGCTCGTTGCCGGAGTAACGTCCTGGACTTCTGGTATCTGTAAATAAAACCAAATCAGTTAATTTGGAATTCCATTTCAAAGCTTGATTGTAACGGACTACGATAAACCATATAAAATATATCAAAAACCCTCCGTTAGGAGGGTTTTCTGAATGTACCCCGGAGAGGATTCGAACCTCCGACCTACGGATTAGAAGTCCGTTGCTCTATCCAGCTGAGCTACCGGGGCAAATTATTCAAAATTCGAGGAGGTAAGTTAAGCTAAGTAAATATCATAGAATAAGCAAAAAACATCAATTTTTCCTCCTCGATGCCTCCTCGAGAAAATTCTTGCATTTTACCCACTATAAACCGTACAATCAGAGTATAATTGTAACATTCAGTAAATAATAACCCACTAAAGGAGGTCAAATTATGGCTGAAGTTGTAGCAAAAACAGGAGTCAGTAAAGAATCTGGATATCTATACTATCTTGATAAGAATGGTAATGTATCCCGTTCAAAAATGGCTCGCGCTGGTAAAGGTGGCGGAAATGCAGAAAAAGTAGCTGATGCTGGAGTAACCAGAGAATCAGGCTATCTTTACTACATTGATAAGAATGGTGACGTAGCTCGCTCTCCAATGGCGAGAGGACGCAAGAAATAAATCATTCAAATCCTCGACAAAAAGCCTCCGCTATATAGTGGAGGCTTTTTTGTTTATACCCTATTTATTATTAATAATTATATAATTTTAAAGAAAAAATGAATTGTATTTATTTCCAGCTTATGAATGTTAAATTAGGTATGTATTCTTCCCCATTAAAAAAAGGAAAGAGATATAAAAAGCAAAGGTTTATCCCTAAGACTTTTTTAGCGTGAGAAGCAGTTTAGTGATAAAAGAATTAACCATTGTTTTGTTGATGACGGCAGTACTTTTCGGACAAAAGTCCGAAGTAAAGAATGTTAAGGTTTTACCGCTAAAGGAAAAGCGTGAAGTGGTTAATTTTATGAAAATGATCACAAAGGAAATAGGGGTAAAGTGTAGTTTTTGTCACATACCAAATGATTACACAAGCGATAAAAAATCAAATAAAATTGTTGCTCGCGAGATGATTTCAATGACGCTGAGCGCAAATAAAGTTTTAAATAACTTAAACTTCAAAGAAGTATCCTGCTGGACTTGTCATCGTGGCAATAGACACCCTGAACGTCCTCCATTAAAGAAAAGTTAACAATATGAAGCACCTCTCCATCATATTTATAATTTCAATTTCTATCAATCTAATTAGTTGCTCTGCAAACCCAAGATCATTATTTAAACGAAATAAAAAGACAGAAGTACAACCTGAACCGCAAACTAATACTGCAGAAGTAAAGCCTGCGCAAGCTGAGACCTCTCAAGCAAAACCTCCAAACAGAACGAAGAAGCCTTCTGTTCAGCATACTGCACCCAGAAGAGCAAATATGGTGGTTGAGCAACTTCCTGAAGGATGGACGGTTGATAGGCATCCTGTCGCAAAATGGGGCATGTCTTTACCAACCGTGATGTCAAATGTATTGGATTCTGCGCAGTCAGTTGAATATTGGGAAGAAGTTATTGATCTGCCAACCGGCTATAAGCTTCCCTTGAAAAGAGCTAAGGTATATTTTCAAGTCATTACAAGACTAACCATAGAGAGTGTTGAGCTTCATTTTATGAATATTAATCATATATATAGCTCAACCAATCACGAACCTTCGCACTATATAATGAATGGTATTGTTAGAGCTGTTGAATTAAAACCAACTGGCTTTCCACAGTTAACAGCTGATGATATTATAAAATATAAATTTTTGATGACCTATGGCACACCTAAAGAATTTTCTGGCGGCTTTCACCATTATCAAAGTAAAAAAACTATCTTAAAGGTTAGAGACCTTGATTCAAAACATGTTCAGATTCAAATGAACAGCCCAGAAATAGATAAAAAACTTCTTATAGCTATTGACGATATGTATTCTGAAGAGGGAATCGAATATCAGAAAAAGCTACTATTAAGATCGATCGATTTTTAATTACTTTCCAAATATGACATTCCGGGGTCTTATCTTCATTATCCCAATATTAGGGTATAGTCAAAATTTGACTGTTTCTGAGATTGTCCATAAAGGCAATACCATCACCAAAGATTATATTATTACTAGAGAAATTCAGCATGAAATAGGAATATCTCTAGATAGCACTATTGCTGAAGAAGATAGAAATAGGCTGCTTAATCTTGGAATTTTTGCAGATGTCAAATGGCGTGCTATACCCTTAGAGAATATGACATTTAGATTGGAGTATCAGATTATTGAAAACGATGATTTTTTTGGTGGGAGATTTCTTGGCGCTGCTCTACCTGCTTATGATGAGAAAACTGGATGGTCTTTCTCCGGAGGTGGATTTTTAAAAAATTTTCGTGGGCGCAATGAACAAATTGGAATAGGGTTTTCAGTTGGAGGATTTAACACAATTGCTTTAGCATATTCGAATCCTTGGATAACAGGGGATCATGTTTCTTTCGGATCCGATTTAGTAAAGAATAAATATGATCATCCCTTTTTAGACTACAACATTGATATAAAAAGTTTTGAGATGAATATTGGAAGATATTTTGGATACCAAAGAAAAACCTCGCTAGGGTTTGAGATAGAAGAGTTTCAATTCTTTAGCGATACCTCATTCTCAAAATATCAATATTTTGCCCCTCAAGGTTCATTTGCTTATGATACTAGAGATTTATATGATAATCCACGAAAAGGAATATTGTTAAGAGAGATGTTTTTTAGCCGATTTGATCTAAATGGTAAGCTAGAAAATAATATTACATGGATTCAGTCTTTTAGTATTTATAAACAGCTAAGCAAGTCTTCTAATGAAAAACCATGGATTTTAGCATGGGGCGTAAAAATGCAGATGAATATTGGCATCAAAGATCAGAGGTTTATATCGGCGATGGGTAGCGGTAATACTATAAGAGGATTTGGCTATCCAAATAGAATTACCTACAATAATGCTGATGAGTCTTACCGGTTTGGTTTTAACAATTATCATACTTCAATCGAGCTAAGAAGAATTATTATCCCAAGAAGAGTCATTG
>JAYZHP010000093.1:0-2914 GCA_036166415.1 Fidelibacterota bacterium
TCCAATTATTAAAACAGATGAGCCGTGGATCTGAATTGCCGGTTTTTGCGCAAAAACGTCAGACATCAAGAATGGGTTTAATTAGAGGAATGAAGCAGATAAAAAATGGAATCCTTCTTGGAACAAATGCTTTTTGGGAAGGTGTTGATTTACCAGGAGATCTATTAGAGGTTTTGATGATAATCAAAATGCCTTTTGATGTCCCAACTGAGCCGACCGTAAAGGCCTATGGAAAAATGATCGAATCACAGGGTGGAAATAGTTTTATGGATTATGCGCTACCGGAATCTGTTATCAGATTTCGACAAGGATTCGGACGTTTAATAAGAACAACCTATGATGAAGGAATTTTTATTGTTATGGATGATCGCATAGTTAATAAAAGATATGGAATATCCTTTAGCGAAAGTATTCCAGTGCAGATGCAATTATTCAGGCATATAGATGATATAAAAATGTCTTAGTTGAGACCTCGCCTATCTAATAATGGCTGGATATTTGGTTCAGAACCTTTAAAATCAATAAATAATTGAATAGCGCCCTTGCTTCCACCTTTAGAAAGCAAGGCGCTTCTAAAATGATCACCATTTTGCCTGTTTAATCCGCCATTTAGTTTAAACCATTCAACAGTGTCTGCATCTAAAACTTCACTCCAGATATATGAATAATAGCCAGCTGAATAGCCTCCAATAATATGAGAGAAGTATGTACTGCGATATCTAGGTGGAATAATATCAAAAGCAATACCACCATTATTAAGTGCAGTTGCTTCAAATGCGATAAGATCGTCAGCGCTAGGTACTTCATCAGGATTTAACTGATGCAGTGCTTGATCTAATATTGATGCAGCTAGGTATTCTGTTGTGGTAAATCCTTGATTAAATTTTTGAGCAGCTAATACTTTGTCTAGTAATTCTTTTGGCATTGGCTTGCCAGATTCATAATGAACCGCATAATTCTTTAAGACCGATGGCCAAATAGCCCACATCTCATTGACCTGGGATGGATATTCTACAAAATCCCTAGGAACAGAAGTACCTGAGAAATAGGGATAATTGACATTTGAGAACATACCATGAAGCGCATGCCCAAATTCATGAAACATAGTAATTACTTCTTCAAATGTTAATAGAGCAGGTTCTCCCTTAGGCGGCTTAACGACATTTTGATGATTAGCTACAATTGGAAGATTATCTTTAAGTTTTGATTGAGATACATAAGCATTCATCCATGCACCTCCACGCTTAGATGATCGAGCATATCCATCAAATAAGAATAAAGCTAGAGTTCCACCATCTTCATTGAAAACCTCAAAAACGCGAACATCTTCCTGATATACCGGTAAATCAGAACGTTCTTTGAATGATATACCAAACAGTTGATTTGCAGCGTAAAATACACCATTCTCAAGAACATTATTCATTTCAAAATAAGGTTTTAATTGTGCAGCATCAAAATTATAGCGCTCTGAACGTACTTTTTCAGTATAATAATCCCAATCCCATGAGGCTAATTGAAAACCTCCATTTTCCATATCAATCATTTTTTGTAAATCAGCAGCTTCTTTTTTTGCATTAGATAGTGATTTGGGAGCTAAGCTACTCAATCGCTGATTAACAGCTTCCGGGGTTTGTGCTGTTTGACTTTCTAGGCGATATGCTGCATGGTTGCTATATCCCATAAGCTGAGCCTTTTCAGCGCGGAGCTTGATTACTTTAGATAGAATTTCACGATTATCAAATTCGCCACCACGACTTCCTCTTGAAAGTGATGCTTTGTGAATTTTTTCTCTTAAAGATCTATTAGTTAGTGATGCCATTGAAGGTTGGCCGCTAGTATTTTTTAGGGCAATAACATATTTTCCTTCAAGCTTACGCGATCTTGCTTCATTAGCTGCCGCTTCGATTGCTGCATCTGAAAGTCCATCTAATTTTTGTTTTGAATCAATAATTATGGCCAAATCGTTTACTTCTTTTAATACATTTTGACTGAAATTTGTTTGTAGAACTGCTATTTCACCATTCATTGACTTAAGCTGTTCTTTTTCTTTAGGCGATAGCTTCGCACCCGATCGAACAAAATCGGTATAATATTTTTCTATAAGACGTATTCCTTCTGCTTTTAAGTCTAAGCTGTTTCGTTTGTTATTAAGTTGACTTATTCGATCAAACAATTTTTTGTTTAACAAAATTTTGTCACTATGCGCAGAAAGCTTAGGCGCCATTTCACTTCGTATCTTTTCCATTTCATCATTAGTATTAGCAGAAGTAAGGGCAAAAAAGACTGTAGCAACTCGATCTAATAATTCTCCAGATTTTTCCATAGCGATAATTGTATTCTCAAAAGTAGGAACATCTTGATTATTCGCGATTGATTCTATTTCTTTCATGTGCTCTTCCATGCCTTTATTAAATGCAGGCATGTAGTGAGAATTTTTTATTTTATCAAATGGAGGATAATGCATGTAAAGAGCACTTTCATTAAAGAAGGGGTTAGTATATATATCTTTATTAATTTGATCACTTGTATTATTTGTTGACATAGAACATCCCATAATTGTAGATAATAATATATAAGTATTTAATCGATTCATTTGTATTTCGCCTTTTATGTTTGAATTGCACAAAAAATTATTACTTAATTTTTTATTAATGCTACATAATTAACTAAGCAATGAACTATTAACACAATTTGTTTATTGTTAATAAAAAGAACTAAATTAACCAATGGTAGCACAAATTATTTCAGATAAATTCATCACGTGGCATGAATTAGAACATTTAATAGTTTCGCCAAACTCTGTTCGCCTTTCTCAAACTTCAAAAAAATTAATAAAAAGTTCAAATAATACTTTATCAGAAATTTTAAAATCTGGAAAAAAGATTTATGGTGTAAATACTGGCTTTGGCAAACT
>JAYZHP010000094.1:0-29187 GCA_036166415.1 Fidelibacterota bacterium
CTGTCTTTGGTAGATGTAGGCTAATTCTCCATAGGTTGCACCCACAATCAGACGATCGCTTTTTATATCAATCGATCTACCAAACTTTGACCCAGGTAGATTTTGAGGTGCTAATATTTGATTTTGCTTATATAGATCATCGCTTGCAAGATAATATGAATAAACCTGCTCCCCATTAAAATCGCCAATAATTAATTGATCAGTATCCACAGAAATAGATGCACCAAAAAAGGATTGCTCTTGTGAATCTTTATGTGTGATTATTTGATTCAAGCCCCAACCACTTTGATTACGATGATAAACATGGACTTCACCCTTATTGTCAAATCCTGGATACCCAATGAACGCTTTGTTATTGGTTAATTTTACCGAAAAACCAAAGCGCCCTTTGGTTTGCAGTTTGGAAGGAGAAAAAATAGTATTGGATTCCCAGCGCCTTGCTGTGGAATTAAATAGATATTCAATGGCAATATTTCCATCGCGCGAGCCAATGATTGCTTGATTATCATGAATATCAATATCCTGACCGAACAATCCATGCGAGATAATTTGATCTGTCCAAATAGGGTCAATCTCTATCCATTTTCCTGTCTCGCTATCTAAATACATTGCGTATACCATTCCATCTTCATTCCTAGCGTACCGATCGCTAATTAATATCAACCCATCTTGAATCTCAACACTTGAACCAAAATCCGTTGTCCAAATTTTTGGGTCGGGAAGGATCTGTTTTATTATGGTCCATTTATTGTTAGCTGTTTTTTGATAAATATAAGCACGCCCAACCCCTTCACCAGCACGACTAGGCGCACCAATAAGCATTAAATTACTATCCACAGATATTGAATGACCAAAATCATACGCAACGGTACCTTTGATTGGAGGAAAAATTTGATCTTTAATTATTTCATTATTCGATATTGAATAGATATACACAGAACCATTATTAAGCGTAGAACCAGTTTGACCTACAAATATCTGATCACTTGAAAGGTATGTTGATCCCAAAATACCATATCCCAACGTATGATGTGGTCTATTCTTAGGTGCATCTGGATGAAGCTTATTATCCGCAAATAGAACAGCAGGTAAAAATAAAAGTATATATCTTAACATAAGTATGAAGGCTTGAAATAATCAATTATTAGAAGCATGTGTTAGTGGAAAAATACTAATTAATTCATCAAAAACGATACTGCTAATTTTCTGGCGATAATTACTATTTGAGGCTTCATCTGATGTAATGGCAATAGCTAGTTTTCGAGAATTATCTAATATAATATACTGACCTGCATAGCCTAATGCCGAAAATACATCTTTGGATCCAATGGAATTGACCCACCATAAATATCCATATCCAGACTCATTATCTGGTAAATAATCCCAAGCACCACTCCCGCTTCTAAAGGTAATGATTTTACTAGTTGATTTATCAATCCATGATTGTGAGATCAATTGAATATCTTCTGATTTACCATCGTTGAGGTACAGATTTCCGAATTTTAACATATCTCTTAATCTCAAATATAAACCCCAACCACCATTGCTGATCCCATTAATATCAGCCTCCCAGTAATAGTCTTTAATCCCAAGAGGGTCGAATAAAAATTCTTTTGCAAACTCTTCAGCGCTTCGATTGGAAATCTCAGTAAAAATAGCAGATAATACATGCGTACCCGCAGAACTATAATTCCATGAATCACCTGGTGCATATATAACATCTTGATCTAAAATATATTTGATAGGGTTATTGCTTCTAATATAGTTTGTGTCATCTTCAATACCTGACCTCATCGCTAATAGGTGATTTACTCTAATCTTTCTTTTTACTTCAGGGTTTTTATAGATAGAAATATCAAGATAGCTATCAATATGACTATATTCATTATCAATCAATTTTTGATCAATTAATTGACCTACGATTGTAGATAGAACACTTTTTGTGATAGAATAAACGGGATATTTAGTATTGATATTGCCAACTTTATAATGCTCAAATATCTGTTGGTTATTGTATGAAATACCAATACTTCTTAAATGGTCAAGTGCTATGATTTTTGTCAATTTATCTTGCAGATTTTGAATATCAATATTCACATTATCAATATTTTCAAAATCTAAAACAACTGGAGGTTGATCGTTTAATTTAGATGAACTATTCTTATCCTCACAGGAAAGGAATAATAGCAAAAATACTATAGCAATGATCTTTTTTATCAACTTAATTTCAATTCCTTTTAATAATAACAACACCAGATATTAGTTTAAATGAACAGAAAATACTTTAAGCAAAGTAGTATTTTAACTTTGATTATGCTGATCTCAATTTTGCAGACAAACTGCTCACAAATTGGTCAACAAGTATCTGGATTTAATCTGTACTCTACCGCTGAAGAAATGCGTATAGGGTACGAATATTCTAAACAAATTGAACAACAAATTGCACTAAATAAAAATGCAGATATAATAGAATATATCAATGACCTTGGACAGCGCATGGTTCAAGTCTCAAAGCGTAGCAATATCCCATTCACCTTTAAAGTTGTTGATGACCCAGCTGTCAATGCTTTTGCTATACCTGGAGGATTTTGTTATGTAAATACAGGGCTTATTCGTTTTGCCGAAACCGAAGCCGAATTAGCATCGGTTATCGGACACGAAATTGGTCATGTAGTAGGTGAACATAGCATGAAGCGAATGAGTAAGGCTCGAGCCATCAATGCAACTCTTAGCCTGGGTAGTATCTTGGGTTCAATTTTTATCGGTAAAGAAACTACTGAAAATGTACTACTAGTGGCAGATCTAGCAGGTACCGGTATATTGCTGAACTATAGCAGAGGCGATGAACTTGAAGCGGACCGCCTTGGTATACAACAAATGCACGATGCGGGAATCAATCCAATTGGATCGCAGCAATTTTTTGAAAAACTAAGCAGCAAAGATAAAGAAGGCCCATCTGAGATCGAAAAACTTCTATCAACTCATCCAGCAACAAAAGATAGAGTAAAGCAAGCAAGAAAATTAATCAATAAATTACCTGAAAAGACTTACAGTCCAGTATCGAATGCTAGATTTGATCTAGTCAAAAAACTGTTACCTGAAATAGAAAATAATCCTATTGTAAATTAGAATTGGTCTCTTTTAAAGTAGTACCAATCCCATTTGAACTTGGAAGTATTAGTTTTCCATTTTCAATTGCAACGCCACGGTAAGGATCATTCTTGATCAATAAATTCCCATCCAAATCTGCATAATCAACTAGCGGGGAGATGTGAGCTGCGGCTGTAATTGCAACCGATGACTCAATCATGCATCCTAACATGATCTGCATATCGCGTTCGCGAGCCATATTAACCATTTTAATCGCCTCAAAAAGACTTCCGCATTTCATTAGCTTTATATTTATTCCATCAAATACACCTTCTATTTGAGGTATATCGGCAGAATTGAGACTATTTTCATCCGCAATGATAGGTAATGGAGATTTAGACCTTAATTGGGCGGTATCGGATAAATTAGTAGACTTAAAGGGTTGCTCAATAAATTCAATATTTTGATCAGCGAGCCAATGGGTCATTTCTAGTCCGGTTTCAAGATCCCATCCTTCATTAGCATCTACCCGTATTATCTTATCGGTCTCCTTACGTATTTCTTGAATGATTGACTTATCGTGGTCAATATCTACTCCAAGTTTTACTTTGATAATCTGATAAGGAGTTGCCTCTTGAACTTTCTGAGGGATCAAATCCATCTCGCCAATGGAAATAGTATACGAAGTGAGCGGGGTATTATTTGGATCTGCGTTAAAATATTTATAGAGAGGTTCTTGATGTATTTGACACCACAGATCAAGGGTTGCCATTGAAAATGCAACCTCTAATGATTTAACATTATCGCATTGGGATGATATCTGATTTGAAAAAACCAAAGGGTCTTCCATAGAATCTGGGATATCAATACCTGTTTGCAGTTGGGATAATATGCGATCGGTAGATTCATTATAGCGCCCTGAGGGAGCAGCTTCCCCTCTTCCAAGCAGTCCATCATGCTCTAAATAGACATAAACAATATCGTAATAATCATGCGAGCTTCGAGAAATTCCAAAGGGATGGGTGCATTCTATGCGATAGGTTTCAAAATGAAATTGCATAGTTATTTTAAAGAGCCGCTATTGCCTTGCCAGTCAGGATCAGAAACTCCAATCCATTCATTCCCTTCTCTCATAACAGCATATACTCGACCAAAATTTGCAATACCTTCTCTAAATCTTACAGTATGTCCTAAATTCATAAAAAATGTGGTATCTTGCTGGCTGTAGGTATTATTTGTGAAATAATTACCTTGAGACTGTTCTTTAGAGGAAATTATTTCAATTTCTATATTATCCTGAGTGGGATGCACCCTTGGAAGCGCCATAGCCTCTTCAAGGGAATGGTTTTGATCAATTACTCTGCTTATAACAGAAACTATCGAGGAAGGTATCCTAGCACCACCAGCGGCACCTAAGGCCAAAAATGGCTTACCATCACGTGAAACGATTATTGGTGAAATATGTGAAGGTGCTCTCACGCCTGGTTTAATTTCTCCGAGATAACCCCCAAGGGTCTGCGCATACATAAAGCCAAGACCTGGGGTAGCTACCTTAGATCCCATGGTTGTGCCAATCGTTTGAGTTAATACCACGATCATTCCGTTTTTATCTACTACGGTAAGATGGGTAGTATGCCCCATAGCGGCAACATAAGATTCAGGAAGATTTTTATCTATATTTGAAATGGTGAAATTATGAATCTCGTTGGCGCGTTTTCTTGCCCAAGCCTTAGAGGTAAATTTATCGGCATCCTTGATGGAGAACTGAACTCTACGGTCAAGATAAGCTGCATCTATTGCATGGTAAATTGATTCAGCCCATGCATCTTTATTCTGAAGATCATAATCTAAATATTCAAGAATATGGAGCGCTTCGATCGTAATCGCACCAAATGCTGGTATCCAAAGGGCTGCTAAATCATGACCACGATAATTCCCTTTGACAATATGAGAGTTTTGAGCCTTATAATTAGCAAGGGCATCTAAAGACAATACTCCCCCATTATTGTTATTGTCTTCCACAATTTTTTCAGCGATCCAACCGCTATAAAACACATCTGAACCTTCATTAGAAATTGATTTAAGTACTTCAGATAAATCCTTTTGTATAAGTAGTTTACCAGATTTTAATGGTGAACCATCAGGATTGGTAAAATATTGTTTTGTTCCGGAAAACTCATTGATCTGTTGATTAACACCTGCCATTCTTCTCGCTTCACCTTCAATTAAATAATGTCCATTTTCAGCATAATTGATCGCATCGCTCATTACGACCGGGAGATTCATACTGCCAAAATCCTCTAATCCTTTTGTTAAACCTTTTACTGTTCCAGGTATTCCGATACTGGGATATCCATACTTTTTCTTAGGAGCATTCTCATAATCATAATCATCTGGGGCTGCGGTAGTTGCATCAATACCGTGATACCCACTGGTTGGTGAATAAATCAAAATCTGTGTTCTGCCTCCAATACCATTCATGGTGGGCTCAACGACCGTTAAGGTAAATGCAGCAGATACCGCAGCATCCATAGCATTGCCTCCTTGCGATAATATATTTACCGCTGTCTGCGTTGCAAGTGGGTGTGCGGTTGCCACTGCCCCATTTGCTGATCGCGCCACCTTATTGGCTGATTCTTTATACAATCCTTTATCGGTGCAGGATTGCAATGTTAAGGCTAATACGATAAATATAGATATTCTCATAGAATTCCTTCAATTGCATCAATAAGACCTTTATCCCCAAATCGGATCAAATCGGTTGTTGGTATTTTATATTCATTTTCAGATTCTTGAATCACCTCTAATGCCTTTTTTTCGTCAAATGCGAAAGTTAATAAATTGATTCCGATAAACTTAGATTTCCGAAATATCTTCATAAGATCTAAATGCAGATCCATAACGTGCTGCATTGATACCATAGGAAAATCAGTTACATCAAGATCTCTTGATGGGTCATGCGTCATGAGCATATAATCTGGCATTGCTCCATGCATTAAGCCCAATGTCACTCCTGCATAAAACTGATTAGTGAGCGCCCCCTGTCCTTCGATAATAACTAATTCTGTATCCTTTGGTGTATTCTGGATAAGAAATTCAATTTCTCCTGCCATAAAATCAGCCTTGACCGCATCAATCGGTACTCCTGACCCGCTTAATAGTATTCCAGTTTGTCCGGTACCAATAAATTCAACCTTACGCCCTCTTTCTTGGAGTCGTTTGGTTACCTCCCAGGCGGTAGTCATTTTACCGGTATCGCAATCTGTTCCTACTATCAATAATACAGGTACTTCTCTATTCTGCCAGGTTCCTGTTGGGAAATGAGGAGGGTCTGGAGGCATTCGTAAGTCAATTAATTTTACATTATTTTGTGCGGCTATATTTTTTAATTCCTTATTATCGTTTAAGAATTGATGCATACCGCTAATAATATCACAACCGGCATTGATTGCATTGATTATCTCTCCCTTATACTCATCAGTAATGAAGCCACCTTGTGTTGCGTTTCCAATCACTAATGTATCAGGTTTTAGGTGAAGGGTTGCATTAAAATCACCTACTACTGGGGTATTACCTCCTACACCCACCTCTTTTTCAGATGTACTACCTATTTTTTCCCGATCGATAACGGCAACCACCTCATCCGGGCGGTAACGAATTAACATATTGCCCGTTTTATTTTTAATATAGTTGAAAGCTTCATGGCAAAGAATTGCAAAACGTTTTTTTGAATTATTCATATGATCAGCTTTTATTATGCTACGCTATAATATTTTACATTAACTTTTGGATTATAAATTAATGGATTCATAGCATTCTTTCACATGAAAAATTATAATTTTATCGTCCTTTCAGCCATTTTGTTTATTTCAAATTGCGAAGATCAATCAACAAGCGCTGATGAGGTCAATAAGCCAACCACTTTTTTAAAATATGGGAATGGAAAATTTGCATTTAATCACTATGCACCGCTAGCGGATAAGCCTATCAATGTATATAGCTATCTTCCAGTTGAGGGGGCAAATAACCTACCTTTGATTTTTGTGATGCATGGAAGCAGTCGAAGCGTAGTTAATAATTGTGGATATTGGAGTGAATCTGCGCGACAGTATAAATTTATTGTTATCTGCCCTGAGTTCAATGAAACAGATTTCCCAGGAAGCGCTAATTATCAAAATGGGATGATGTATATCAATAATCAGTTCGCTGATTCCACAAAATGGACCTACAATCTAATTGAAGAAATTTTCTCATACTTAAAAGAAAATGATGTGACTACTTATGATACGTATGGAATATATGGATTTTCAGGTGGAGGTCAATTTGTGCATCGATACGCACTGTTCACTGATCCAAAACGTGCATCCTTTATTATTCCAGGTGCAAGCGGCTGGTATACCCTACCAAATTACTCTGAAAACTACCCTTACGGATTGAACAGTTCACCGTTTATTGAAAGTAGTTTAAATGGAAAATTTCAACTCCCTATCACAATTTTAGTTGGTGAAAATGATACCGATCCAAATGATTCTTCTTTAAGAAAAACATCTCAAGCTATGCGACAAGGGTTGCATCGCTATGAACGAGCAAAATATTTTTTTGATGCAGCAACAAATAAGGCAGATGAACTTGGGGTAAAATTTAATTGGAAGCTTGAAACGGTTTCAAATGTGGGTCATTCTTCAAGCGAAGTGGCGCCAATAGCAGCAAAATTATTTCACAATAGCTTGAACGACTAACGCTTTACCCTTCTATTGAGATGGCGGTAATAGTATTCATCCACAGTGATCGTAAATGCATGCGCAAATCTTGACCAGGTCGTAGTATTTTCTCTAATTCCAGGTTTAGGTGCTTCAATTTGAATTGCACTGATTAAACCGCTTCCTCGCGACCCATGCCTTGCTGTATTATAGCCACCAGAAAAATAGCGAGACCCTTGGGGCCCTGGATCATTAACGCTTGGTACTGATTTAAAACTTAAACTATCCAATAATGCTCCGAAGCTATTTTTTCCACGTAATACCTCAATAAAATCATACGCTGAACTATCAATTAGAGCTCGAATACTTGTTTTTCTACCATTTTCAATAGTATTCAGGCTAATGTCGCTTTGATCTAAGGCATCTCCTGGCACAAGATATCCAAGCCAGGTGCGTAGGTCATAAAAGCCATCCGGGTTTGCGCCATGGCCATGCATATCAAATAATAGACCGCTACCTAATTCAGATTCAACTTTCTTTTTAGCGGTATTGATATAATGATGATATTCCTGCCAAGCACGTACAGCATATCGATTACCCTGTGCAGCTTCAACGCTATCACGATTAGCGTCTATCTTTCTCCTTTTTAATTTGCATAATATTACGTGTGGTGTTCCCCCAAATCTTACCTTCATTGTATCCATAATTACTTTGGTTAATTCATAGGTATTATCATCTGTAACCATCGTTCCATATGTACGATCGGGAATTTCATCAGGTATCATTTGTCCACCATGAGGCGCAGATAGAATTATTGGTAAATCACCTGGATGATACTCGATATATCCTTCTCTACCATAATACACTGAACCAACTTGATACGGACCATCATGGCCAAGTTCGGGAAATTTTTCAGGTTCTACAATAATTGGAGGTTGAACTGTAGCGGGTTGCTCCTCATTCTTCTCTTCTTCACAGCTAATTAATAACAACAAAGTTAGCAAAAAGAAAAAGGTTGTTTGCTTGATTGGATGAAAACTATTGTTCATAATAATATTGATACTAGGGTAAAGACTACTATTACTGCAAATATATTTAACAGCATACCCGTTTTAAGCATTTCTTTTTGTTCAATGTAGCCTGTTCCGTATACCAATGCGTTTGGCGGTGTTGCAATAGGAAGCATAAAGGCACAATTTGCAGCAAGACCAATACCAAACACCATCGCAAAGGCAAACTCGGGACTAAATTGATCAGAAAGTGCGAACATCACCGGTACTAAAATAGCTGCAGATCCAGTATTTGAGGATAGCTCTGTTAAAAGTACCATCATTGTAATAGAAACCACTAGAATAACCCATAAAGGTGCTGTGTTAATAGAATTAAATATGGAAGACGCTATCCACGCGGTAGTACCTGTTACTCCTAATATAGAAGAAAGACATAAGCCACCGCCAAAAATGATCAAGATGCCCCATCCAATTTTTTTCTCTAACTCTTTCCAGGTAATTAGACCGAGCGCTGGGGCTAGCGCAGTGATAAGAATTGCAATCATATGATCAAATTTCTTTAACCCTAGAAGGTTTGATATTTGATTAGAGAATATCCAACAAATAACTGTGAACAAAAATAATCCAATCGCTCCTTTTGCAGTAGTTGTCCAATTAAAATTCTTGCTATCTACACGATTTACATAGGCATCTTTTTCAGGATTAATTACATACCATAATGAAAAAACAACCAATGGAAACATGAAAAGCAACGTTGGAAACCCAACCTGGAACCATTCATAAAAACTAATATCCAATGCTGCAGCTGCAATAGCATTAGGTGGAGAACCAACTACGGTGCCATTACCTCCAATATTTGCAGCATAGGCAGTGCCTAATAATAACATGGTTCTCATACGTGGAAACTGTTTATCAATTAATGAAACAGCAATCGGAACCATCATAGCGGTAGTTGCTGTATTACTAATGAACATAGATAATATACTTGTTACACCAAAAAAACCAATCACAGAAAGCCATAAACTACCACCTGCTAATCGAATCACCCTATCAGCGAGCCATAAATCAATGCCGTGCTTATTTAATAATGCCGCTAAGGTAAATCCACCCATAAATAGAAATATGATTGTATTTGAAAATGGTGCCATAGCCTCTACTGGGGATAGTATTTTAAAAAAATAGGCGAGCACCGGAACGAGTAGAGCTGTTACCGGAAGCGGAATAATCTCTGACATCCACAGTCCAGCACATACAAGTAATATGAATAATCCATCTTGGGTTTGTGCAGAGTCAACAATAGCTGAGCTAAACATATAACTAAACAACACCCAAAGTGCTATCGTAAGTAATTTCTTAGAAAGTGACATATTTATCATAGTGGATCAAATATTTAATTTAATTGAAGAAGAAAATAAAAAGCCCCCATTTAAAAAATGGAGGCTTTTTATTAATAATTAACTAAAGAAATATTATTATTTATTTACTTCAGTTTTTGCATATAGACCAGGATCTTCGCTAACCGTTGAGTTTGAAGTAAGCTCATCCTGCGACCATGGCATTCTTTCCACATGCTGAGAAGCAGCGGATGTATTTAGAGGAAATGGTGGAATAAGATTTGTTTCACCAGCGCCTCTTAATCTACGATGATCATTGAATGGCATATAAGTTCCGAAACCGGAAACATATCTTTCTTCAACAATCTCACGTAGCAATGCAACTTCTTTTGTTACGCCATCAGAATTTTCCATTCCGCCATTAGCAAAGTCAGCATCAACATACGCATCATACTTATATTTAGTAGCATCATTATAATTGCTATTAAGTCTACCGCCGCCATTAAGCCAGGCTCTATAAGAATTCAATGCACTTAAACCAGATGAAAAACCACCGGTTCTAGCAGAAGCCTCTGCTTTGATCAATTGGTTTTCAGTGTAAGTAACCATAGGTTGAGCTTCAAACTGCTCAACGACACCTGTATTGCCACTTGCAGAATTTTCATCAATTGAATAATAACCATAGCGCGCTTCTTCATTTGTCTTAGCGTTACCACGATAACTTGAATGAGCAGGGTCAATAAGATCAACTAAATAACTTCTATTACCTTCTTTTGCATTACCTAAATCACCAGTTCTTGATCCATTCAAGATCTCCCAATATAGATTCTTATCTCCATTAGGAGTCGCAGCATCACCTCTTGGTTTATACATCATATCACCCGCAGAAGATGAGATTCCGCTTCCTGCATGTGAAAGTGCAGTTGCGTAATCTTTCTTAATAAGAGCAATGCGTGCTTTTAGCGTATAGGCTGCAGCAATCCACTTATCTTTATCACCGCCATAATAGATATCGTATGATTCACTTCTAGTTGATGCACCAGAAAGCGTTGTGATTGCATCAGATAATAGCGCATCACAGCCATTTAAAGCTTCCTTTTGCGAATCGAACTTTGGCGCTGACTCCTCACTTAAAACTTGTGAAAAAGGCACATCACCCATTAAGATCGCAAGCGAACTAATTGCGTGCGCTTCCAATACTTGGGAAATTCCAACCAAAAGCTTATCATCCGGTGCTGTTGCTTGAATATGTCTTGTGTTGGCAACAACTCCAATATAAGCGCTATTCCATTCACCGTTTGATTCAACCGTAGAGAGTGAATATCCATAAATATTTGAATACAATGATGTATAGCCAATTAATTGGCCTGAAAACATTGCAGATATTCTATTTAGATGACTGACCTGCACAATTACATTGGCAAGTTGTGCGCCATTTAAGAATAGATTTGCATCTACATCTGATACTGTAATCTCATTCGGGTTGTCATTTAAGTTTTCAGGAATTTCACATGATATCAACACCAGTGAAATTGCCATTAATGAAATACGAAACATCTTATTCATATTCTTTAATCCTTTAAATTGTCTTTTCATTTTCTCACCCTCCCTTAAAAGTTAGCCGTTAGTGAGAAAAGATAAGATTTGGTACTTGGATTTGTAAAATAATCCAAACCAAATCCACTTGAAACACCACTCTGGTTAACGGCAGGATCTACACCAACAAGCTCTTTGTAGCTTGCCCATAGATTTCTACCGGTCCATCTCATGGTAACTGAGCTTAGCCCCATAGAGCTAATCACTGGATGAACAAGATCATATGCAACAGAAAGCTCTCTTAAGCGAGAGAATGTTGCATCTTTGACAGCAAAGTTGTAGGCTTGGTTATCACCAAATCCACCACCGATACCGTGACGATACCAGGCTTCATCAAGAAGTACCTTACCACCACCAAAATCATAGACGCTACCTCTTACAGTAGTGCCAGCAGCAACAGTATTTCCATCAACATTAACTAGATCCTCTGTTAGGGTAACTTCATTTGCAGTTTCTGCTGTGGTTCCAAATCGTCTTAAGACCCATTGCGTACGAGGTGAATAATCTCCACCTTGTGAATGTTCAAATAACATATTCACAGAAACACCATTCCATCTTCCATTCACTCCAAACGTTCCTCTCCAATCAGGATTAGGATCACCAAGAATTACAGGAAGAGAGGTAATCTGAGGAAAGCCATTGGCATCTAAAATAAACTTGCCATTTTCATCAACTTGAGAACCAGTTCCATATAAAGCACCTAACGGTTGAGCTGTGCCATTAAAATTAGGGTCAACAGCAACAGAACTAACAGATCCTCCTACAAGCGTCAATACATCCGTACCTTCTGTTAACTTGAGAACCTTATTCTTATTTGAAGCCCAGTTGAATGTAAAATCAACGTTTTGATTTAGCTTAAATGAACCATCAAGTTCTAAACCATTATTTTCCATTTCAGCAGCATTAGCATACTGTGTGTCAGAGCCTGTACTTGGTGCTTTAGAAACACTAATCAACATATCTACAATTTTATTATAGTAGCTAGTAAACCCGAAAGCAAATCTGTCATCAAGCATTCTGAAATCAAAACCAAATTCTGTCTCGGTCTTTACTTCAGGCTTTAAGTTTTCATTTCCTTTGTCGTCATCAACTCTATAACCACCACCAAATAGGGCAACGTCTACAGGGTCACTGTACGAGCTATAGCCAAATCCAGACTCAGCAAGCGTTTGGAAACGATGAGCAGAAGGACGCACACCAACTTGGCCCCATGCAAAACGAGCCTTTGCGAATGTAAACGGAGCTGGTACATAATCAGTTAATTGAACAGCTACATCCATCGCAGGGTAAAAGTACGACTTACTGATCGTTGAATGATCCTCAAGTGCACCTGAAAGATTTAAATATACCATATTCATTGCATCCACTGATAGCAAACCATAGGTTCTGGTTGACCGGATAAACAATCTGTTATTGTCAGCCGTGGAGTTCTCCGCAGCGGTATTAACGTTTACCGTTTGTTTATCAGTATTGACAAGAAAACCTGTAATATTATATGAAGTTCTGCTGTAGGTGCGGTCATTCCAATTATAACCAATAGTCGCTACCATACTTAATGCTTCACTTAAGCTCAGATTATGGCGACCAATTACGTCATAATTTGTTTCTTTATTGGTAATCACGTCTTGTGCAAACACACCAGAATTACGTGAGCCTGCAGAACCGATTGGGAAAAACCAATCTCTATTATCAGTATAGGTATCAATTCCAGCTCTTACTACCACATCGGTGCCTGCTCTAGGTGTATAATTCATCTCATTTGACATAATAAGACGGTTAAGACCAGTTGTAGACTTTTGCTCTTTTATAGTCCAAATAGGATTATTGTAGATTGGATTTGTACTGGATCCACCTAAATAACGTCTATAGGCGCGATGGCGACCGGTATATTCCGTGCCACCACTTACGTAAGTACCTTTATAATGCGTATTATCAAAATCCGGCGCGGTTCTTAGAAGTCCAAGTAATAAACCGGCAGTATTTGAGCTTTGCTGAATTCGATTTGAATTACTATAAGTATATCCAGCCTTGGAAGTCATGGTGACTTGATCGGAAAGTTTGAATTTTGTATTTAACCTAAAATTATCTCTATCGTAGAACGAGTCACGAATAATTCCATCTTGGCGAAGACGGCCATAACTAAATAAATAAGTTTTGGTAGCATCTCCTCCAGAAACCTGGAAATCATCCTGAGAAAATCTTCCGGTCTGAAAGACTGAATTCCAGTTTTTATCCACATAGGTTTCTTTGGAATTTTTTTGTGTGATAGTGTATTGCTTAAACGTTCCATCTTCAGAAACAAAGTAAGGTTTGCTGGTATCGACAACATCAGCTCCACCAGCTCTTTCTGATATTTTATCTCCCCAAGATTCTGCTTGAGTACCCCAATTACCGCTTCTACCTTGACCAAATGTATCTTGCATCGGGATTCGCTCATGAACCTCATCAAATGATTCTGTGCGCTTATAGGTCATTTTCATTTTTCCTGCGGATGAACCATCCTTTGTCTTAATAACGACAACACCATTCGCAGCTCTAGAGCCCCACAAGGCTGCTGCTGATGCGCCCTTTAACACTTCCACAGACGCAATATCATTTGCATTAATGTCATTAATTCTTGATTGAGATGTCGCTCCACCTGTTCTACCACCAGTAATATTATTTCCACCACCATAGGTTGTAGAATTATTGATCGGCATTCCATCCACAATAATCAATGGCTGATTGCTACCTGAAATCGTATTTGCTCCACGAATTTTTATTGATGTGGAGGCACCTGGGTCCCCAGCCGATGGATTTACAATCACGTTAGAGGCCTTTGCAGCTAAAGAATTAGCCATTAATGATTCACCTGAACGGGTCATGTCTCCAGCATTAATGGATGAGCTTGTCGAGCCTTGCTGGTCACGATTTGCTTCAAAACCTAGCGCTGTAACACTGATCGCCTGTAAACCAATAGCGTCAACATCTAATGAAAAATTTTGTGTAACAGATCCACTTGAAGGAACATCTACGCTAGCGCTTTGGCTTTTATAGCCAATGTAAGATGCTACAAGTGTTACTGTTTGTCCTTCAACTGTTCCAGATGGAATACTAATTTGATATGTTCCATCTGCGCCTGATGCAGCACCTACTGAAGTACCATCAACAACTACGTTGGCACCTGCTAGTGGGTTTCCATCAGAATCAGTCACTGAACCTTCTATTGATGATTGTGCGTTCAAAAACCCAATTATAATTGAGAACAAGAACGTTATTCGAAGATTTTTTGACATTTATCTCTCCTGCGTGTGTATTTTAATGCTCTTATAATTTTTATGAGCGTGTAATAAACGTTAAATAATTTAATACGCAATCTTATATATAAGGTGAATTTTTTTATTTTTTGTAAATGCGTAGTAATGCAGTAATAGAAAGGATTATCTAGATTTTTTCAATTTTAAAATTGAATAATGCATATATAATCGCAATAACGGGATTAATTAAATTAAAAAAGCAAAAAGGAAGATAGCTAAATGTTGCAATTCCTAATGAAGCAGACATAAATGCTCCGCATGTATTCCAGGGAACTAATGGCGAGGTCATCGTTGCAGAATCCTCAAGTGTTCTGGATAAATTTTTAGGAGCTAGTTTTCGTTTTTTGAATTCTGTTTTAAACATTCTCCCGGGTATAACAATAGCAATATATTGATCCGCTGTGACAATGTTAATACCTATACATGTAGTAATTGTTGTGATAATTAAAGATGATGTGGATTTAGCAAAAGATAACAGTACTTTAACAATCGTATTTAATAATTTAGTAGTCTCAAGAACAGCGCCAAATGTTAAGGCGGTAATGACAAGCCAAATAGTGTTTAGCATGCTCGACATTCCACCGCGCGATAAAAGCTCATCTACGACCGGAACGCCGCTATCAATTGCATATCCTGAATGAAGCGCAGTCCACACACCTGATATTTTTATTAAATAATTAGGTAAATCAGTTTCCCCTACAAAGTTAGCAACCACCTCAGGCTGAAGGATTATTGCAAACATACCACCAATCAAGCCACCAACTAACACCGTTGGAAATGCAGGCATTTTTTTAAATGCCAGAATAAAGACAATTATTAAAGGTACGAATGAAAATAGGGAAATATTGAAGTTGTCATTAATAGTGTTTTGAATGATTTCCAATCCAGCTACATCTTGCACTTCTGCGCTATTAATACCCATAAATAGGAAAATTATTAACGCGATGACTAAACTGGGACCAGTAGTCCATATCATATGATTGATATGTGTAAATAGATCAGTTCCTGCTACCGCAGGTGCCAAATTAGTCGTATCTGATAGCGGTGACATTTTATCTCCAAAGTAAGCACCAGAAATAACGGCGCCAGCTGTAACTTCGGGAGACAATCCAAGACCGGCAGCAATTCCCATTAATGCCGCCCCGAGCGTTCCCGCAACTGTCCATGAGCTACCGATACTTAGCGCTGATAACGCACATATAATACATGCTGCAAAATAAAATATTGATGGAGAAAGAATATTTAAACCATAATATATCATCGCAGGAACTAGTCCAGACATGATCCAGGTGCCAATCATCGCTCCCACGGCAAGCAGAATTAGAATTGCTCCCATAGCAGTAGAAATACCTTTAACTATTCCAGATTCAATTTCTTTCCAAGAATAACCATTTTTTATTCCAATGATCGATGCAATTCCTGCGCAAATTATTAATGCGATTTGATTGCCTCCATACGAAGAATCATCTCCATATATATAGACTGACGCTGAAAGCATAATTATTAATGACAGAATTGGAAAAATGGCTTCAAATAAGGATGGTGTTGTTTTGGATTGCTTGGTAGTCATATTATCTAAAATTAGGTTTCCTTTTATCGATAAATGCAGATAAGCCTTCTTTGGTTTCATCTGTATCAAATAACTCGCTGAATCGATTTACTTCGAAGTCAAGACCAGATTGAATGTCTTTTCCTACGCCTTGTCGAATACAAAGTAATGACTGTGCTATAGCATGGGGGCCATTTTTTAAGATCTCTTGTGCTAACTCTTCGCACTTTTGCATTAATTCTGAAAAAGGAACCAAATGATTAACTAGGCCAATACGATATGCCTCTGAAGCAGAAACCATTTTACCGGTAGTAATAATTTCGTTCGCGATACCATAACCAACGATCCTAGGTAATCTTTGTGTACCTCCCCATCCGGGTAAAATACCAAGCAACACTTCTGGTTGCCCAAAATTAGCATTTTCACTCGCCACTCTAATATGGCATGCAAGACTGATCTCGCACCCGCCGCCAAGCGCAAAACCATTCACGGCAGCGATAACTGGTTTTGGTGAATTTTCAATAACCACGGTAAGATCTTGACCCATTTTACCAAACTGGAGGGCTTCATCAGGGCCCATTTGTTGCATCTTTTTTATATCTGCTCCAGCTATAAAAGATTTATCACCAGAACCTGTAATTATAATAACACCAACTGAACTATCATCAATCATTTCTTGGGTTGATACCATTAACTGTTCAATCAATTCTTTATTCATCGCATTAAGCGAATCCGGACGGTTAATAGTAAGTCTTCCAATATTGCTATCAATTTTTTTTATGATATATTCCATTTATTTCCAAAAAGTTCGGCTAAAAAGCACCATGATTGTAAATATTTCTAATCTCCCAAGGAGCATACAAAATGAAAGCATCCACTTGCCAAATGGGTGAAGCAGTGAATAGTTATCAGTTGGGCCATAAGCACCTAATCCTGGTCCAATATTGCCAATTGCTGATGCTGCAGCTCCAAACGCAGATTCAAAATCTAAATTTAATAGAGTTAGGGTTAGAGTTGTAAAAGTAAAAATAGATATATAAATCAAAAAGAATCCTAAAGTATTTCTAATAACATCTTCGCTAATAAAACGGCTGCCAATTCGAATAGGGATAATTGCGCGAGAATGCAGCATTCTTCGAGTCTCAGTCGCTGCAAACTTAATCAATAATATCACCCTCGCCACTTTCATACCGCCACCTGTTGAACCACCCATTCCACCAACAAACATCAATATGATAATTAAAAATTGGCTAAAGAATGGCCATAATTCATAATCGGCAGTACCGTAGCCGGTAGTAGTAATGATTGATACAGTTTGGAATAATGAACTTAAATAACTATCGTGAGACCAATTATTGTTTTGAGAAGTAACATTGATAAAGATTAGTAGAGTTGCAATCATTATGATTCCGAAATAAGTTAAAAATTCAGAATCTCTAATATAACCTTTTAAATTTCCAGATAGCGCCCTGAAATGAAGAGTAAAATTTGCACCAGCAATAAACATAAATAATATAACAGTATAATGAATAGCAACGCTATCGTAAGCACCGATACTAGCATTTTGCGTGCTAAACCCACCGGTTGGCATAGTGGTAAATGAATGACAAACCGCATCAAATAATGGCATACCAAAAACCGATAATAATATCGTTTCAACTATTGTAAATCCAATGTATACCATCCATAGAATTTTTGCGGTTTCCTTCACTCTTGGTCGTATTTTATCCGCCACAGGCCCAGGTACTTCTGCTTTAAATAATTGCACACCGCCAACACCTAAAAGAGGTAAGATCGCAATTGTAAATACAATGATACCCATACCGCCTATCCATTGTAAAAAAGAACGCCAAAAAAGAACACCATGTGGTAAGCTTTCAATATCTATAAGAATAGTTGATCCCGTGGTAGTAACGCCTGACATTGATTCAAACCAAGCATCGGTAAAGCTTGATATTGAATCTGTAAAATAAAATGGAAAAGCTCCAGTAAGCGCAACCAAAAGCCAAGCAAGGGACACTATAGTGAAACCATCTTTACTTGATAATGCCCTACTTTTTCTTGTAATAAACCATAATGGTAAACCAACCAATAAACATAGAACTGATGATTTTAAATGACCAGAAAAATCTGGCTCAGAGTAAAGGTAGGATATTATTAATGGAAAAAGCATCGATAGACCCATAACCATTAAAAGAGCAGCTAAAATATTAATTATTGTTTTAAAATTCACTACGCTTCAAACAAACGTCGAAGTTTTTCAATTGCATTTGATTTAGCAAACACTAGAACTGTATCTTCATCTGTAAGTTGAGATGAACCTCTGGCAATTGAAAGCTGGCCATGATGATTAATAACCCCAACAATACTATCCTCAGGAAATTTGACATCCTTTAAAGGGAGAGTTGTTACTTTACTATCAGGTTCCGGACTGAATTCAATAACATCAACATCTATCTCATCAAATGTTGTTACCGGCTTTTCAGTTTGACTGCTAGAAATAAATTTTAAGATAGAGTTTACGGTTGACATATTTTTACTGATCACCGCGCCCAATCCAATCTCTTGAACTATAGGCATATATTCAGTGGTGCTTAAATGAATTACCGTCTGCTTAACCCCTAAATGATGAGCAAGCATGCCTGATAGCAAATTGGTTTGCTCATTTTCTGTTACGGAAATAAAACTATCGGCATCTTTTATATTTTCAGCTTTCAAAAGCTCAACATCAGTTCCATCGCCATGCAATACCATTGTTTGCTTTAGATTGGAAGCCAACCATTCTGCCTTATCCCTTCTACCATCAATTAAGCGAACATTTAATTCATTCTCAAGCTCTTCAGCAATACTTCTTCCTATCTTACTTCCACCTAAAATTACTATAGATTTGGTTTCGGTTGCCTCTTTTCCAAGCATATACATTAAAGAGTTCAGTCGTTGTTTTTTAACAATGAAGTAAGCGGTATCAGCATGTTTAAATACGAAATCAGACCAAGGAACATGCGATTCACCATCTCTTATTACCGTAACTATACCAAATCTAAATTCTCTATCTTCATCGCAGATTTCTCTAACAGTTTTTCCAACAATTGGGGAGGATTCTTCAATTCTAATACCGATCATTTGCATCCTTCCGCCTTCAAAATCCATAACTTGAGTAGCATAAGAATGACGAACAAGCTTTACAATTTCCCTGACAGCTTCTTTTTCAGGGTGAATCACATGCGCAATGCCAAATTTTTCAGGTTTGATTATCGAATCGCGTGTGGTGTATTGCTGATTCCTTAATCGGGCAATAATCTTTTTTGCGCCTAATTCATTCGCTTGTTGGGAAGCAATAAGATTGACTTCATCTACTCGGGTCACGCATAATACATAGTCAGCTTCTTGAACATTAGCTTCAGATAGATTTCTAGGACTTGCGCCATTGCCTTCTATTACGATTACATCTAATGATTCCGATGCCCGTTTACACTTAGCTGGATCGATGTCAATAACAGTAATGTCATGATCATCTTGACTTAATGCCTTTGCGACATGAAAGCCAACTTCTCCTGCGCCAATAATTACAATCCGCATAACATATTCTCAAAAGTGAGAGTCACAATTTTAATCATAATAATTAAAATATTCCCATAGTTTTATTATTCTTTTTCACGATGGATTTCAGCGCCTAATAATTTGAATTTTTCTTCTATTTGTTCATAACCTCGATCTATGTGATATATTCTACTTATATCAGATCGACCATTAGCAATTAGCGCTGCAATAACTAAGGATGCACTAGCTCTAATATCGGTTGACATAACCTGGGCTCCATTAAGTTTTTTTTGACCTCTGATGATTGCAACATTATTTTCAAGAGAAATATTTGCGCCTAATCTAGTAAGCTCAGGTATATGAGAAAAACGATCTAAATATATTGTTTCTGTTACAATTGAGGTTCCATTTGCAATGGACATTAATGCAATCCATTGTGCCTGTAAATCTGTAGGAAAACCTGGATGCACATCAGTTGTCATATCGGTAGGATTAATTTGATCATTTTTTCTAATTGAAATTGAATTAGTACCTAGGTTTAAATCGCATCCTGCTTGCTCTAACTTTTCTAACACTATTGTCAAATGATCTGGATCAACATCCACTAGTTCAATATCGCCAAGAGCAGCCCCTGCCATTAAAAAAGTACCTGCTTCTATCATATCAGGGATAACATTAATAGTTACTGGATTAAGTTTTTCAACGCCATTAATAATTAATTTATTTGTTCCGACGCCAGTTATTTCAGCACCCATTTGATTTAGCACATCACATAATTGTACAATATGAGGCTCTACAGCAGCATTGGTGATATTGGTTATGCCTTTTGCCAAAACAGCAGCCATAAGAATATTTGCCGTAGCTCCAACAGAGGCTATTTCAAAATATATATCTGCCCCTTTTAGTCCATCCGCTTTAGCTAAGATATAGCCTTGATTAAGCTCTATTGTAGCACCTAGTCGCTCGAATCCTTTTAAATGATAATCAACAGGTCTTGGGCCCCATGCACATCCTCCTGGTAATGATACTTTGGCTTCACCAAATCGTGCCAATAGAGGACCCATCACATAAAAAGATGCTCTCATGGTTTTTACTAAATCATATGGTGCCTCAAGAGAAGTTATATTTGATGCATCTATCGATAGGCTTGGACTATTAAAATTACATTCGGCTCCAAGAATATCTAATAAATCTACAAATGTCCTGGTATCTCTTAGGTTGGGTACATTTTTTATTTCTGTTAAACCATCAGCAAGTAGAGATGATGCCATTATAGGTAAAACAGCATTTTTTGCTCCACTAATTTTTACACTACCACTTAATGGCTTGCCGCCATTTATTACTAGTTTATCCACGTGCCCTTGAAATAAAATTTTCTTTAGAACTTATTCCTTGATCAATATTGCCTTCACCACTGAATAGTTTTGCTACGGCTTCAACTTTTTCTTTATCATCAAGATAGTTTGTATGTACATAGGTTTTGTTTTCAACAACTTTTTTACCAACAAATAAATGGTTATCCGCTAGAGAAGCTATTTGAGGTAGATGAGTGATGCAGACAACTTGTTTATTTATGCTAAGAACTTTGAGCGCTTTAGCAACTTTCTCAGCTGCTTCACCAGAAATTCCAGCATCAATCTCATCAAAAATTAGCGTTGCCACTGGATCCTCTTCCTTTAAAACTGATTTTATTGATAGCATAATCCTGGATACCTCTCCACCGGAAGCTACTTTTGCAAGTGGCTTAATAGCTTCGCCTGGGTTTGCGCTAAGATAAAATTCAACTATATCGTATCCTTTTGGACCGTACTTAACGCTATCTTCACCACAAACGATAGGACTATGTTGATCGGAATTTTGTTTTATTTCAACCTTAAATATTGCCCCTTCCATATTCAATTGGTTCATCATTTCTTCAATCTGGGTAGATAGTTTTTTTGATGAAATAATTCTAGCCTTGCTTAGTTCATTCGCCAACTTATTATAAGCAGCTGTAAGTGATGATAATCGATCTTTTAAGTCAGCTATTTTTTGACTTAAACCTTTTAGCTCTTCAAGTTCTTCTTGTATTTTATCGACATATTGTAAAACTGATTCAATTGAGCCGCCATACTTCCTTTTTAGGCTTTCTATAGATTGAAGCCTATCATGAACTTCATTCAATTTAGATGAATCATTTTCAATATAGTCTAAGTGCTCAATTAAACCTGATGAAGTATCCTGAATCGATAAAGATGATTGTTTTAGGTTGTCTAGAAATGGTGCAAGCGAATCATCATATTTTGATAATTTTTCCAAATCATCAATTGCGGAATAAAGTTGGCGATATATTGAATGATCATGCTCAGTTAGACTTTGATTGAGCTTCTGTATAGCTGCTATAGTTTCTTCAATGTTATTTAATCGTTTAAATTCATTAGTAAGTATTTCATCTTCATTTAATTGAGGATTGATAGATTCAATTTCATTTAACTGGAAATCCAGTAACTCTTTTTTATCATTGACCTGGTTAAGTAAAATTTGTTTCTGCTCCAGTTCATCATTGGTTGTAATTAATTGATTATAGATTTCTAAAATTTCAAGTGCTTGTTTTTCGTTTTTACAATAACGATCAAGAAAATCAATATGGGTATGAGGATTCATAATAAGCTGCTGTTCATTTTGACCATGAAAATCTGCTAGACTAAACACTTCGTTGCGATATGAATTTTCATCTATTGGCTCTTCATTTATAAATGATTTAGCACGGCCTGCCTTAGAAATTAATCGACGATATATTGATCCGTTGCTGTGTTCGACCTCAACAACGGCTCTTTCTTTACCGCTTCTAACATCTGTCTTTTCAGACTTTGAGCCAAGCGCCAAAGATAGCGCTTTAACAATCAGTGATTTTCCTGCACCCGTTTCACCAGTAATAACTGTAAAACCATTAGGTATAGATAAATTAAGCTCTCGAATAATGGCGTAGTCTTTAATGTATATCTTATTTATCATGATCCTTGATCCAAACTAATATTACCCCAATACTAAATCCAAGACTATCGCTTAAAACATCCCATTGGCTTGAAAACCTACCTGAAATAAATGACTGTAAGTATTCATCAAGAAATCCAAATAAAATACCGAATGGAATAATAATCAGTACATTCTTTCGAGTTACATCGGACATGCTTTTCATAGCCAAAATTCCAAAAATAAAATATTCAATAAAATGAATTGTCTTATCCCATTCTAAAAGCCATGTTTTTGGCAAATTACTACTTGGTATTGATGACATTGATAAAATCAATAACGCATAAATGAAAAGAATAATTCTATAAATATTATTTGTCATATTCAGATAAAATTATAGCAATTTCATCTAATAAATCACTAGCAATCATTCCTCTCTCGCTTATTTTTTTTGAAACCCTATCTGCCGCATATCCATGTATAAATACAGAAATGGCTGATGCTTCAAGAGAGTTATATCCTTGAGCAAGAAATGCAGATATAATTCCACTGAGAACATCCCCAGATCCAGCAGTAGATAGACCTGGATTACCAGTTGTATTAATATAGCCAATTGAATTATTTGAAACTAGGGTTGGTGAATATTTAGTTATTAAAACCGCAGAGTTCATAGATGAGAAGCTATTAATATTCATTATTAAGTCTTCTTTTAGTTTTTCAGATTCAACCCCTATTAAATTACTAAATTCACCAATATGGGGTGTAAATATGCAATTTGACCGCATACAATCAAATAAACTTTTATCGTTATAAAACGGTCTAAATCCATCTGCATCTATTACCATTGGCTTTTCTATATTTCTATATAAAAGGGTTAATAAATCAACGGTGTCTTGATTCGAACCAAGTCCAGGTCCAATCAATATAGTATCCGCCCAATCACTCTGATCTACTATTTGATCATAATTTGATTTAGAAAAATAACCTAATCCGTTATCCTCACACGATATGGTCATGCCTTCAGTAATCTTTTTTTCATAAATATCATTTATTGAAGCTGGCGCACAAGTCTTTGTAAGGCCTGCGCCAGCTCTCAACGTAGCAATCGTAGACAAATAGGCAGCACCCGTCATTCCTTTTGACCCAGCTAAAATAAGAACCTTTCCTTGATTGTATTTATGCGTATCTCTATTCAAAGGTTTGATTATATCGCTGATAAGATTAGCGTTTAATGACTTCCATTTTATTCCATTTAACTTATTGATGATATTTGGGAAACCAATATCCGCTGAGGTAACTAATCCGCTATAAGTTTTACCAGGTTCAAGACACATTCCAATTTTTGGATACCCCATTGTTAATGTATAGTCTGCTCTTACAGCATCCCCGGCTATCATTCCATTATCGCTATTAATTCCAGTTGCAATATCGCAAGACAAAATAAGAGGATTTTGATTTATCCAACGAACCCATGGTAATAAATATTTATTTATTTCCCCAGCAAACCCTATGCCAAGCATAGAATCAATAATAAGATCATAAATGCTTTCTTTAGAAGGTGGTTCATGATTAGCAACTACATTTGTTTTTTGATCAATACATTTTTTATAATAAAATAGAGAATCTTTGGACAAATCATTTTCTTCATAAAGTGAAAAAATGGTTATTTCATAACCCAAATTACTTAAATAATAACCAGCTGCAAAGCCATCGCCTCCATTATTACCTTTTCCTGCAACAATAGCGACAGTTTTTATGGATGTTAAACGTGGATTATTGTCAATATAGCTAGCTATACACTTGCCCGCCTTCCCCATTAGCGTTCTAGCTGGAATATTATAGCTATTGATAGCTTTCTTATCTAGTTCATAGGCTTGATTTTTTGATAGAATATTATTCATAATAAAACCATTGCCATAGCAATAGCATAGTCGGATTCATGGGAAATGGAAATTTTTAATTCTTTGAATGAAATACCTTCTATTGCTTTAATATATGGTGCTCCATTATCCATTGAAAGTATTTCTATTTTATTAAATTCTAAGGATTGTATTTGATTGGCTGAATAAAGGGCTTTCTTTATTGACTCTTTTGCAGCAAATCGGCCAGCAAAATGAATTGCTGGATTTGCCTTTGATAGACAATATGATGATTCATTAATAGTAAAAATTCTATTAATGAATTGATCTTTTTGCTTATCAAGCAATAATTGAATACGTTCAACTTGAACAATATCCGTTCCAATGAAAAAATTAGACGTTATTCAATTCCTTAACAATACCAACAATTTCATAAATATCATTTACATCCCAATCTGCGCCTGATTCCTTAGTGCCAAATGTATCACCATATCTAGCAAAAATAGTTTTCATCCCTATTTGCTTAGCGCCTACTACATCACGATCAGGCCAATCACCTATCATTAAAGCTTCATCTGGTTGAGCATTTATTTTTTTAAGAGCCATCTTAAACGGCTCAGGCGAGGGCTTTCTAACGCCAGTATCATCAAATGTTAATACCGGATCAAATACATGATGGAGATTCAAATAATATAATCTCATCCATGCTTCTCGACTTGGTGCATCAGAAACAACGGCAAGTCGAATTTGGATTTTCAATAATTCAATTAGGGTTTTATTTACATTGGGATATACAAGTAAAGTAGCTTCACGCGCTCTTCGGTAAGCAACAACGCCAGCAGCTAAAATTTTATTACTAACTTCTCCCCTGACTTGTTTTAGGTAATCATCAAAAACCTGTTGATTTTCCCAGCCAGTAGAAACATATAAATCCATAATATCTTTATATGCTTTATCTTCATCAACTTCCAGTCCTGCTTCATTCATAGCAGTTATAGCAGCTTTCACTGCAAATTGCTTCATTTTAACAAAATCAAGGAGTGTATTGTCTAAATCAAAAATTATTGCTTTAATCATAATTGGTTAAATCAAAGATTTATTTGACATATTTTTGAGGGTTTTTGATTTTATCCATTTCATATTCAGACATTTTTCTCCAAGAACGATCCCCTCTGGCTTTTTCAAATGCATTTAATGCACCGGCTTTATTGCCTTGGCCATTGCACCATTCAGCAATACCAAGCTCAAACCATGCACCACCAAAACGATTTTTGATTTCTGTGCTTTTTCTGGCAGCTTCTAATGCTAAATTGCAATCACCATTCATATTGTGAGCGCTAGATAGACGAAAATAGCTCATTGCATCTCTCTCATTTAATGCTACGGCCATCTCTAGGCTTGAAATAGCTTGATTCCAATTTTCTTCTTCTGAATAAATAACGCCAAGGTTTGCATATCCTTTTGAATAATTGGGATTGACAGTAGTCGCCATTTTTAGGGTTTGCTTGGCTTTTTCATAGTCTTTTTTCTGAATATGGATATCACCCATTGCTCCATATGCTTTATCGTAGCCGGGATTAATATCAATAGCCGATTGAAGAGACTCTAGCGCTCCTTCAGTATCATTCATCGAATTTTTAGCTAATCCTAAAGCAAAATATGCTTTATAAAATTGAGGATTAATCTCAATCGATTTTTCGTATGACTGTACTGCTAAGTCTTTATTTCCCATTTTAGATTGAATAACTCCAACTTGAAAATGAGCTTGGTAAAAAGTTTTATCAACACTTAACACCTCATCGTAAGATGAAAGTGCTCCTTCAAGATCACCTCTTTTATATAATTGATTACCTTTATTAAAGAAATTCTTTGCAACATTCTTTATTGCTGTTAGCGCATTTTTATGATCAGGATTTATTTCAATCGTTTTATTAAAATAATTTACAGCTTCAACAAAATCCTTATTTCTAAAATGAGTTAATCCCATATTGAATACAGATTCAGGATATTGTGGAAATTTTTCATAGGCTACTCTAAATGATTCAAAAGCATTGTCGATATCACCATTTTTCATCGATCTAATACCTTTGCTCATAAGAGTATTTAATTCACTCAATCGTTCGAACTCCTGTCGAAACTCTTTATTCTCAGGATCCGCATCTATTGCTTCTTTTAAAAGTGATCCGGATTGCTTTAAGTCGCCTTTACGCATGGCCACTGTTGCAAGTCCCATATAAGCCGGCGCAAAAGTAGGGTCCATTTCTAATGCACTCTTATACTCAGATTCTGCAGTAGTAAAATCTCCCGAATCTAAATTTGATTTTGCGGAAGTATAAAGTTCATCTGGGGATTGAGCGAAAACTAAACTAAAAAATATATTTAATATAAAAAAACGAGTTATCATTATTATCTAATCCTTATTATTTTGACTAATTTATGTGCCGAAGGCCGGACTCGAACCGGCACGAGGTTTCCCTCACTGCCCCCTCAAGACAGCGTGTCTACCAGTTCCACCACTTCGGCTAAATCTAATTTACATCTATTTTACACTTATTCATTCGAAAGACTTGATTGACTTTAAATAAATTTCATGAATTATTAAAAGGTGAATTTTTCAATTATAATTTTAGGCGATGGCTATATAGAACTTCATAGTCATCCATGCATTGGCTGTATAAATTTTTCCAATTTTCTTCTAGCGTAGTATTGCCATATGAATAAGGTTGAAAACCTGTGGTTTTCTCAACTTCACTATACCAATGTGGAGCCCATATCCCATCTGTATCTCTTTTTCCAGATGGCCAAGTAAGCATACCTTTATTAAATCCTATATTTAATTTTTCACACAATTTTTTAAGCATTTTTTCCGGATCCATCAATACATCTTTTGCGCTTAGAACAATTGGGTATTTATCAGATTCTTTTTTTATTTTATTGAATATCATTAACTGTTGATTATAACCTAGTTGCTTATGATCTATTAATTTAAATCGCTTGGTATAGCTATTAATAACTTCTTTTGGATCTCTGATTAAGAAACAGTTAGAAATATTGTTTATCCAGCTTAGATCCGAGTAATGAAAAATATGGTGAGCCATATGTTTTTGGTACCAAATAGTTTTTCCTTTTGGAATATGTGCTATTAATTCATTAGAAATATTATCCCAATCAGATGATTGCGATTTAAGAATTTCTTCTCTTGCGGGATGATTTTCTCCGCTTTCATTTAAAAAATAGGCGTAAAAAGGTTCATCAGTTACATGGCAATCACCGCGACTTTCGAATGACCTCATAAGTGCTGTTGAAATATTTCGTGGCCCAGACCACATAGCTATGGTTAATGCTGCATTCATAGTATTTATGAAAAAAGTTGATCCTTATAGTAGTTTTGCAACTTTTTTGTATACGAACCTCTTTGCCCCGCGTTTATTTGCCTGTCATCAATTTTAATTACTGGAATAAGACCAGCAAAAGTTCCTGTCACAAATACTTCATCAGCCGTATAGACATCATCAATAGAAAAATTCTTTTCATAAATGTGTATATTATTTTCTTTACATAAATCAATCACTATAGATCTCGTTATGCCCTTTAAACAATATTCACCAGTTGATGTCCAAACTTCTCCATTTCTAACTATAAAAAAATTTGTGGAGTTACATGTACTTACATATCCATTAGGGTCAAACATCAGGCCTTCATCTGCGCCTTTTTTTTCAGCCTCAATGCACGCTGCGATACAATTATGCTTACTAAGTGAGTTAATGTTTGGATTCTGAACACGATAATCGCGTATCGTTTCTACGGTCGCAAGTTTTATACCAACTTCAGATACAGATTGATCTGCAACTTTATATTCTGGTATAATAACTATTGTAGGATCTCCTATCGTTGCCTTTGGGTGTTGATATGGGGTTTTTTTTAGTCCACGAGAAACAATCAATCGAATATGAACATCAGACTTCATCTGATTAATATCTAATGTTTGTTGAATTGCTTCTTCAAGTTTTTTGGGATTCATATTGATGGGTAGCGAAAGCAGATTTGCTCCAGCATACAGTCTGTCCAAATGTTCTTTGAGATGCAATAACTTTCCTTTGTTCAATCTAATACCTTCCCAAACACCATCACCCAATAAGAAGCCGCTATCTAATACAGATACAGTGGCTTCGGCTCGATGAAAAAACTCACCGTTAATATAGATTTGAATATCCTCGTTTCTTGGATCTTCATAATAATCGTGTGTGGTGGGCATACAGCT
>JAYZHP010000095.1:0-7320 GCA_036166415.1 Fidelibacterota bacterium
ATTTAGAGCATTCTGGTATGGCGCAAATGGACTCCTTTTGAATGCAGTATTTTTTGGCCAAATGTTTTAGATAACAAAGCTAAATAAAATAAAAAACCCCATCAATTGACGGGGTTCGCTGCGGGACTGACGAGACTTGAACTCGCGACCTCCGGCTTGACAGGCCGGCGTTCTAACCAACTGAACTACAGCCCCAAAATCATTAATCTTCTTTTTCCTTATCTCTATAAACTAAAGAAATTGGAATGACTACTATATATCCTAAAAAAAGCATAATAGGTGCAAGCGTTAAGCTTTGAAAACTATCAACTTCACCATTTGCCATAAAAAAATATCCAAAAATTACCAGCCCTAATCCAAACCCAAAAAGAATATAATTTATTCTTCCAAAGGCCCATCCATCGAAAAGGTTGATTTTATTTTGTTGATTATTAGTACTCATTGCGACGACGAAGTTACGCTCTATGCAAAGGGCTGCCAATTATTTTTTCTTATATTTTGAAAAAGCTCCAAAAAGCTATATATATTATAAAATTTGTAATTATACTAATAATTTGATAATTTTCGCCCCGTTTATGCTCAAGAAAATTCAATTTTACTTTACCCATTTTTTGACAGAAACAATTGCAATTTCTGTTTTAAGTGGCATGTTGATCTACTATGCGATCGTATTACTTTGGCCTCAAGGAAACATCGATGAATTAGCTGAAATACATATATCTAAAGGCTCAACTTTGATAGACGTATCGGTTGAATTATATGATAAAAAAGTGATCAATAATAAATCATCTTTTATTTTAGCAGTTAAGATGCTTGGCTATGAAAAAGATATACCTGCTGGAAAATTTAATATTGTAAATGCATCTACAAATTATAGCCTAATCAATAATCTTATAAATAGTGTTAACGTATCAAAGAAGGTAACAATACTAGAAGGCTGGTCAATCAATGAGATTGCTGAAAAATTGCATTCTAGTATAAAAATTGATAAAAAAAGCTTTATTAAAGCTTCTCAGAATGAAAATTTGTTAAAAAAATGGGATGTTAATAGTAATTCTTTTGAAGGCTACCTCTTTCCAAATACCTATCAGTTTACTGAAGATGAAACCGCAATAGAGATCATTAATAAAATGGTTTCTGAATACAAGAAAAATATAACAAAGAAAATGCGTGACAGAATGTCTAAAATGGATTTGACCGAGAATGAAGTATTAACGTTGGCATCAATAATTGAAGGTGAGGCAATTTACGATTCTGAAAGACCCAGGATTTCAGGGGTGTATCATAACCGATTGAATAAAGGGATGCGCCTGCAAGCCGACCCAACAATTCAGTATATCATCAATGATTCTCCCAGGAGGCTTTTAAATAAAGATTTAAAAATTAAGTCACCCTATAATACCTATTTAAACCATGGTCTTCCTCCTGGGCCAATTAATAACCCCGGTATCGAATCTATCAAGGCCGCTTTATATCCTGAAGAAATTGATTTTCTTTATTTTGTAGCGAAAGGAGACGGTTATCATACGTTCTCAAAAACTGAAAAAGAACATAATAGAGCAAAGAGAGCGTTTCAAAAGGTGAGAAGAAAAATTAGAAAAACAAAAAAGGGTAATAATAGCTAATCATGCCTAACTCAAAGCTCAATAGTGTACAAAAATCTGCCGTAGAGTCATTCGGAAAACCTGTTCTTATTTTTGCTGGAGCAGGCAGTGGAAAAACAAGAGTTTTAACGCATAAGATTGCGCATCTGATAAAAAATAAATTAATAGATGCTGAAAATATATTAGCTCTTACATTTACAAATAAGGCCGCTAATGAAATGCGCGTTCGTGTCAATAAAATCGTTAAAGGAAAAAGTGCTATGGTTACCATGGGTACTTTTCATTCAATTTGCGCGAAACTTCTACGTTCTGAAATTCACCATCTTGGCTATACGTCTGAATTTTCTATTTTTGACACCAAAGATCAAGTTTCACTTATTAAGGTATTGCTAGAACCGATGGATTTCCCAAAAAATTATATTACACCAAAAGATTTACGATTTAAGATTAGTTATTTTAAAAATAGACTTATTAGTCCACAGGAAGCAAAAAAGAAAGCCCAAATAATTATTGATAAACACTATGCTGAGCTTTATGAACAATATCAAAAAGCCTTAGAGAAGAATAATGCGGTAGACTTTGATGATTTATTACTGCTTCCTTTGCAAATATTTGAAAAACATCCAAAGATCCTTGAAAAATATCAACAATTATGGAAATATATACTAGTTGATGAGTATCAGGATACAAACAAGCCTCAATTTATGCTTGTGAAATATTTGGCAAAAACACATCAGCAAATTTGTGTTGTTGGCGATGATGACCAATCGATTTATGGATGGAGGGGCGCGGACATTAGCAATATTCTTGATTTTGAAAAAACATTTAAGAAATGCGAAATATTTAAGCTAGAAACAAATTATCGCTCTACCAGTTTCATTTTAGATGCAGCATACTCTGTTGTAAAAAACAACCATAAAAGAGCTGCAAAAGAACTGATCGCAAATAATGGCAAGGGTGAAAAATTAGGACTTATGCAAACCAATGATGAGATGGAAGAAGCAGATGCAATCATTAGCGCGCTTCAAAAAGAAATCAAATTAGAAAAAAGAAATTTTAGCGATTTTGCTATCCTCTATAGAACCAATTCACAATCAAGAGCAATTGAAGATGCGTTTCGTCGATCTGGAATTCCTTATAATATTGTTGGGGGAATTAGATTTTATGAACGAAAAGAAGTCAAAGATCTTGTCGGATATTTAAGCCTAATCCTAAATCCTAAAGATACAATATCTTTAAGGCGCGTCGTTAATTTTCCTCCTCGGGGTATTGGACTAAAAACCGTTGATAAGTGTGTAAAAGAAGCTGAAAAAAGAAAAGTTGAAATGATAGAAGTTTTGAATAGTCCAGAAAATATGGGAATTCGCGGCAAACAAGCAGATGCGCTCAATATGTTTTACAATATTATATCAAAATACAACGAATTGCTTCCAAAGCTAAATGCTGGCGAGTTAGTTAGAGCTCTAGTGGAAGAGTCCGGAATAAAAAAATATTATCATGAAAGCTCATCCCCTGAAGACAGTGAAAGATTTGAAAATGTATTAGAATTCATCAAGAGCGTTGATGATTTTATGAAACGAAGCCCTGATGGTAGCTTATCTCAATTTATCGAAGAAGTTTCTTTATTAACAGATTTAGACCAATGGAACGATGAGACAAATAGAGTAACAATGATGACTGTTCATGCTTCTAAAGGATTAGAATTTCCTGTAGTTTTCTTAACAGGTCTTGAAGATGGTTTATTTCCACTTTATAGTTCACTAGATACAAAAGAAACACTTGAGGAAGAACGACGATTATTTTATGTAGGGGTTACGCGAGCAATGAATAAAGTTTATTTGATGTATGCTAATAATAGAAGAAGGATGGGTTCCGATGATCTTTATGGTATAGTCTCCCGTTTTGTGGGAGAAGTACCGGAAGAAAATTTAGAGAAAATTTCATTTACCTCTGCGCTTACTAGAAAAGTAATTGGAGGTAAAGCGGGAAAGCACACCAAAACTGCTGTGAGCAGAACGGTAGTATTATTTGATGATTTTCAAGTTGGGGACTACGTAGAGCACGCTATTTTTGGAATAGGTAAAGTCATGGCTCTCAGTGGACAAGGTGAAAACCAAAGGGTTGGAATTGAATTTAAAGATGGACTAAAAAAGAAATTAGTAGTGAAATTTGCAAATCTAAAAAAAGTTGATTCTGCCGAAGGGTAACCTGTTAATTGATTTAGTATTATTTCAATCCCGAATATTTACTAAATTGCTATATAATAATGGCTACAAAAAAATTACTCATTAATGCCTTAAAAAAAGAAGGTCTTCGCCACACAAATCAGCGTCAAGCCGTATGGGATGAAATAAAATCAAGTGATGATCATAGAGATGCTGAAGAAATTTATTCTGCACTAAGAAAAAATAACTTAAATGTATCCAGAGCTACAGTTTATAGAACGATAGATGTTTTACATAAAAATAATTTGATTCGTAAAATAGAATTAGGTGATAGCCCATCAAAATACGAAAATAAAGTCAACTCTGATCATCATGATCATATTATTTGCGTTCAATGTGGAAGAATTCATGAATTCGTTGATGACAAGATTGAAAGCCAGCAAGATAAGATTATCGATGAGCTTGGATTTAAGATGATTAGGCATATCCATCAGCTTTTTGTATTGTGCAAAGACTGTCAATAATTTATTAGAAACATATTGTGATCTTTTTCCTTTCGTTATTACTTAGCTTATTTCAATCTCCAGAATTAATCATAGGCCAAGAAAAAGTTCCGCCTGGAATAGTTTTTATTTTTGAGGGTGCCGTAAAAGATAGAATTTATCCAGCTTCATTACATTTACCAGAAGATCAAACACATGTACACCTTGAAGCGAGAGTAAATTGGGATGATAAGCAAATTCCAATAGGAGCTACTCCTGGTGGATTCATTCCATTTTTAAACATAACTGCTACTGTAACAAATTCAAAATCTGGACTAAAAACATTCGTTGATTTAAAACCTCATATTAACTTAATTGATAATTTCCATTATGCTAGAAATATTTCATTACCAGGCTCAGTTAATGATCGCTATAATGTACAGTTCAATATTACATCTCCATCGAAAAGCGATTTAGCATTACATTATGATTGGACAGAAGAATATGGAGAAAACTTATTAAATAATTATACGTTTGATTATAAACGTGTAAATTTTAAACAAATTGCAGAGGCAATTAGAAAATAATTGATATAACAATAAGGAGTAATAATGAATTTTAAAAAATTAGGGATAGCTGGTGTATTGGGTTTTTTTGCAATGGCGCTTGTAGGTGGTATTACCTTTGAGCTATTCTATAAAAACCATATGGGATCTATGGCTCAACAGTATTCAGATGTTCTCACATTTCCCCCAAATATGGGACCAGCAATGCTTGGCGGAGTCTTCTACATTTTTGTTATCACCTATATATACGATAGGATGGGTGTGGATAGCGCACAAAGTGGCGCGGTAACTGGAGCATGGTTTGGTGCAGCAAAATGGATTTTCATTGATACACAATGGATGGCGATGATGCCTAAATTATTTCCAGTTAACTTTGTTGTGGTAGATGTTGCACTTAGTGCGGTTATGTATGCGATATCTGGCGCTGTGATTGGATGGGCTTTAAATCGATTTAAATAAATTACATTAAAAAAACCCTCACTTATGTGAGGGTTTTTTTTCTAAAGTAATTATATTACCCTTATTATTGACCTCTTGATATCCAATAGATTCGTAAAGAGCTCTAGCAGATATATCCTTCTTCATTGCACTTATTGAAAGGGTTTTTGCGTTGTTTTTTAAACTTAGATCCTCAATATAATCAATTATTTTTTTTCTATACCCTTTTCCACGATGATTGGAATCTAAATAGATTTGAGCGATATGAGCCTTGTCAGCCTTTTCAAAAAATTTCACGCCTCCAAAACCTATAATCCAATCATCATCAGAGAGAATTATAGTCTGAATTTGGTTTAATTTATAATTGATTTGTATCCATTTTTTCATATCAAATGGATACTGCATGTTAGGATCAGTAAAATTGAGCTCTTTGGGATTTGCAAACCAATTCTTTAATGCGGATTCTAATTTTTTTAGATCATCCAGATTATCATAGTTTATTTCTTTAATGGTTAGTGACACGTGTATTTATAAATATTATTATTGTTGTAACTTTACATATCAAATTTAGCTACAATGAAGAATATAATTCCCATTTCAAAATTTAAAGAAGGCCAACCCATACAAGGATTTTATCTTTGCATTGAAAAGAAATTACGGCACACAAGAACTGGAGAGCTATATATTGATATACTTTTGCGCGATCAAACGGGCCAGGTGCAAGCAAAAATATGGAATAAAGTAAAAGAACTTGATAAAAAATTCTCAGCAGGAGACGCGGTTGCGGTTAAGGGCTCAGTTGAAATTTTTATTGATGACTTTCAACTTGTTATACAACGTATTAATAAGGCAACGGTGCAGGGCTATGCAAGGTATGGGTTTGATCCAGCTTTAATTGTACCAACTTCTCGGTTTGATGCTAATAAAATGTGGAAAGAAGCAATTTCGATTATTCGCACAATCAAAAATCCCTACATCAAAAAATTAATTTACAATGTTTATACAGCAAATAAGCACAAGCTAATGAAACATCCTTCAACAATTTTGCATCAGTATAGTTATCGTTCAGGGTTTTTAGAGCAAACCCTTTCATTGGCCAAAGCAGGAAAATTCTTTTCCAGGCATTATCGCTTGGACTCAGATCTCGTGCTTGCTGGCGTATTTTTATTTGATATTGGAAAGCTAGAGGCGATAGAATCAAACTATAAATCTAATTTATCAAAAGCAGGAAATTTATTAGGACATGTTGCTTTAGGGAGGAATATCATAATGGCCTCGGCAAAGAAAATCAAAAAATTTCCTAGTGAATTACTGCTTCAAATCGAACATATCATGTTAGCGCAACATAACTATAATGAAGGCCAAAGCCAGGTTACTCCAATGTTTAAAGAAGCATTGCTTATTAGTATGATTACCAGCCTAGATAGCCAAATGAGTATTATGAAAAAAATTATCGAAGAGGATAAGGATAGTCAAGACTTTACCTCGCACTATAATTTTTTCAAAACCACAATCTATAAAAAGAATTAAATGGAATTAGTAAATTTAGTTCGCGCAGCAATTTTTTGCGCTATGGCCATCGCAATGGGTTATTCTTTAATGATGATACCAAATATAGAATTGATAACGGTAATTATTTTCTTATCAGGAGTAACTCTTAACTTATGGTGGGGAGCATTGGTAGGGCTTGTTGCAATGGGTATCTATTCAGGGTTAAACCCTCTAGGATCTGGACTAAGTTTTCCCCCATTATTTTTTGCGCAAATAATTGCAATGTCCCTTTGCGGTATTATTGGAGGATTATTAAAACCTATTTTTTTTACTAAAGATTATAATATCTATCGTTTATTTTTATTAGCACTTACCGGCTTTGCAGTTACGGTAGTATATGATGTATTTACTTTGGTGTCGTACCCATTAGTCTCAGGCCTTGGATTTCCAGGAGTTTTAGCATCTTTAGTGAAAGGGCTAGGATTTACTTTATTGCATGAGATATCCAATGCCTTCATTTTTTTAATTACCGTTCCTAGGGTAGTAAGGCATTTAGTAAAATAAATGAAAAAAG
>JAYZHP010000096.1:0-10434 GCA_036166415.1 Fidelibacterota bacterium
GTCTCAGGCCTTGGATTTGCAGGAGTTTTAGCATCTTTAGTGAAAGGGCTAGGATTTACTTTATTGCATGAGCTATCCAATGCCTTTATTTTTTTAATTACCGTTCCTAGGGTAGTAAGGCATTTAGTAAAATAAATGAAAAAAGCGACCCTATGCTTAGCGCTAGTATGTAACACTTTTTCGCAAGAACAAATTACTATCCCTTTTGATTGGTCTGGGCAAAATGGAATTTTAATTCAGGATGGAATACTTTTTTCAAATCAATCCTGGTCATCCGGTATTTTATCATTCGATGGGATCTATTCTTCCTACCCGGCTAGATATGGAGGGCATACTGCAAAAAAAATAGAAATAAGTGAAATAGGAAATCTACCTTCATTTTTATCCCTTCCAGATTCAAGCTTAACTCAAAGTTTTTTTGATTATTATAGAGGAGATTATGGCCTTGATAAATTAGATCTTGGTGTAGAATATCAATCAAAGAATAAAATAATTAAAATCAGCGGATTTAAGCGTTCATCATTTGGAAATTTTGCCCATTATATTCACCCCGCAAAAAGCCAAGCGCCCATCCTTCAATCGTATCGAATTGACTATTCTACAATAAACGCTAAAGAACAAATTGAAATTTCTGCCGCACGATATATTACTTCTAGCGGCCTTCCAGATCTTGTTCAAAATGGTTTTGAAAATGATAATATTATTAATAGCGCAATTCGGTATCAGAGAAAATTCAATCAATGGACTGTTGATAGCTATTTAAGCCAATTTGGCCAAAATCGACTACTTATCCATTCTTTATATAGTGATTCTACAGCACGGTTTATTAATAGAAATCAATTAGATGTTCAAATAATGAATGATAGCGGGTTTGAATTTGGGTTAAGTCAAAAATTTCAACAGTATAATAGCAAGTCACAATTCAGATCTTTAGGATGGTCAAGTTTATTTTTTAGAAAGTATTATAAAAGTATTTCATTAATGGCAGGTATGCAGTTTTCAGAAAGCGAGCTTTATCAACCTTATATTTTTTCTATTAATTTTATAAATGAAACTAGAATTGGCAACTTTGGGTTATTAGTTTCAAGTAATTCGCAACCAGTACACCCTGATAAAAATGCATCGCATGATAATGAATTTGAAATGAGGCTACGTTCATCATTTTATTACAATCTTAATAGTAGAAAATTTTCTTTAAAAAGCTATATGACTAATATCAACTTGAAAGCAGGTGATTTGTATAATTACAGCTTAGGCTTTGTAGGGGTAAAAGGGGTATTATTTCTCAATGATAACTGGCAAATCTATTCTCAAATTGCCTCTCCTTTAAATTCATCAACCGAAAATAAGATTGGAGCAATAATGGATAATGGGCTTAAGGGAAAATTTCAATTATTTCAAAATAATATGAAAATAAGTTTTCATATTTGGATGGATAGCTATACCAATTCAACCACTATTTTTACCCATGATCCTTTTTTACAATTTCCCCATGAATCAGCTAATAATAATTTTGAAATTTCTAACCGAAATTTGGCCCATCTTGAAATAGAATCAAATATTTCTGGGGTTTTGCTACATTATAAAATTTATAATCTGCTTAATGCTGTAGGTGTCAATAACGAAGATGTTCTATTTAAGCCAAATGCTATTTATCCTGAGATTGGTAGAATGATGCAATTTGGCGTTACTTGGTATTTTGATAATTAAATCATTTTCACTAAATCGTTCTGAGAATCGTATCTATGCAGTAAATTATAACTATGGATTCTTACTTAAATAGCGCATCTATACTGAATCGATCTGTTTTGGTGTTAAACACAAATTATGCCCCAATGGATATTTGCACCGCTAAGCGGGCAATATGTCTATACTATAATGAAAAAGTAGATATTTTAGAATCATATAGGGAAAATGTACATTCCCCTTCAACCACCCTTAGCTTACCAAGTATTGTTAGGCTAAAAGATTTTGTGAAGCATCATAAAATGGATGTTATTTTAACTAGAAGAAATTTGCTAGTGCGCGATAATTATGAGTGTCAATATTGTGGATCTAAAAAAAGCCCTCTTACGATGGATCATGTTAAACCAAAAAAACAAGGAGGGATGGATTCTTGGGAAAACCTTGTTGCAGCTTGTCAGTCTTGCAATCGCAAGAAAGGAAACCGTACACCTGACGAAGCACGAATGCCATTAAAGCGCATGCCAAGGAAGCCAAACAAAATACATTATTTTCAACAGTTTATTTCTGACCACCAAGGGTCTTGGAGACCGTATTTATTCATGGAGTCGTTTTGAAGCGCGTATTAAGCGGAATACAGCCATCAGGTAATCTCCATTTGGGAAATTATTTTGGTATGATGTCCAGAATGATCAATTATCAGGAGAACAATGACCTTTTTTGTTTCATTGTAAATTATCATGCGCTAACAACTATTAGAGATAATAAACTATTAGAAGATAATACATTGCAAGCTGCAATAGACTTTTTTTCAGTTGGTCTAGATCCTGAAAAATCAACTTTCTGGATTCAAAGTGATGTCCCTCAGGTTTGCGAATCTACTTGGCTTCTTTCAAATATAATTAATGTTGGGCTTCTAGATAGGTCAACTTCTTATAAAGATAAACTATCTAAAGGCATTTCAGCAAATGTTGGTTTGTATTCATATCCTATTCTAATGGCATCAGATATATTGCTCTTTGGTGGAGAGTTAGTGCCTGTAGGTAAAGACCAAAAGCAGCACTTAGAGATGACTAGAGATATTGCAGAGCGCTTCAACCAAACCTATGGCGAGGTTTTTATAGTCCCCGAGCCTGATATTGAAAAACAATCACAGCTTATTCCTGGTATAGATGGTCAGAAGATGAGCAAGTCTTATAATAATACTATCCCAATATTTGGCCCTGAAAAAGCTATTCGAAAAAGATTTATGACTATAGTTACAGATTCTGCTGATGTCGATGAACCCAAGAGTATTGACACGCCAATATTTGAGCTATATTCTCTGTTTTTATCAGAAAAAGAGCAGCTTGAATTAAAAGAAAGATTTTTACAGCCCGGTTTACGTTATGGTGATATAAAGAATGAACTTTACGAATGTTTCTGGGAGTATTTTAAACCGTATAGAGACAAACGGGAATATTTAATGAATCATAAAGATTATGTTGTAACAAGCTTGAAAGAAGGAGCAAGTAGGGCTAGCTCTGTTGCTGATAAATATTTACAAAAAGCAAGAAAAGCGATGGGGCTTGACTATACAAATTAAATGCATAAAGTAGAACTTGATAAATTCCAAGGACCGCTTGATCTCTTGTTATATTTTATTCGTAGAGATGAAATAGATATTTACGATATCCCAATTGCAGAGATCACTGCCGAATACTTACAAATTGTTGAAGATATGAAAGCAATGAATCTATCTGTTGCAGGAGAATTCATTTTAATGGCAGCTACGTTAATGCGTATAAAGTCAAAAATGCTTTTACCTAGACCTGACCTAGATGATCTAGGCGAACCTATAGATCCAAGGACTGAATTAGTTCAGCAGCTTCTTGAATATAAAAAATATAAAGATATTGCAGATAATCTTTCAGAAAAATGGGAGCAGTTAAGCTATCAACACGAAAGAGCAATCACAGAATCAATTAGTGAAAAAAGCGAAGAGGATGTCTCCTTTTTGAAGGAGATGAGTGTGTTTGAATTAGCAAAATATTTCAAAGAAGCGATGGATCGTTCACCCGATATTAATCCGTATGAAGTTGATTTAAATACAATTGATCTTAGTGATAAAAAACAATTTATTTTAAACTCATTTGATGGTAGGGGAATATTATCATTTAAATTTTTATTAAAATCCTGTAAAACCAAGTTAGAATCAATTATTACTTTTATTGCCATACTTGACTTAGTTCAGCAATATAAAATTGTAGTTTTTCAAAATACGCTTTTTGATGATATTGAGATACATCTCTTAGATAAGAATTAAAAAATGAAAAATTTTGAACAAATTATTGAAGCACTACTTTTTGCAAGCCCTGAACCATTAACTCAAAAAAAAATAAACAATATTTTTGATGCAGATCCCCCAGATCTTGATAAGTATATAAAAAAATTAATTAAAAAATATGAAAAAAATAATCATGCTTTTGAAATACTATCTGCTGCAGGTGGGTTTCAAATAAGAACAAAATTTGAGTACGATTTTTTTGTTAGACGTTTAATTACAAAATCTGGCCAGTTTTATTTATCCCAAGCTGCTCTAGAGTCATTATCGATAATTGCTTATAAGCAACCAATTAGCCGTCTTGATATTGAATCAATAAGGGGGGTTGACTGCGCGGGTGTACTAAAAACATTATTAAAAAAATCACTAATAAAAATTAGCGGAAGAGATGATAGCCCAGGTCGCCCCCTCATCTATAGAACAACTGACACATTTTTAAAATCATTTGGACTAAATAAACTTACTGATCTTCCAAAATTAAAGGAAATTTCCGAATTGATTGAGAATGAACCAGAACTTTTGGAGCAAATAGATGCGTTTAAATAAATATATTGCTCAATCTGGAGAATGTTCAAGAAGGCAAGCTGACAAATTAGTTCAAGGAGGAAGCGTAACTGTTAATGGATCATTGGAATTAAATCCTGCGTATCAAGTAGTTGAAAATGATGATGTGATGCTTGATGGTAGAAAAATTATAACAGGACAACTTTCGAGAACAATTCTTATGAATAAACCTGTAGGGTACATTACAACAATGCATGATCCCTTAAAGAGAAAGACCGTAATGGACTTGATTGATATAAAAGAAAGATTATTTCCTATTGGAAGGCTAGATAAAGATACAAGTGGTCTATTACTGCTTACAAACAATGGTGATTTAGCAAATCTTCTAACCCATCCAAGGAATAAAATACATCGGATTTATCAATTAGAGATTGATAAGCCTTTTGAGAATTGGGAGAAAAGGAAAATAGCAAAAAATGTATATATTGGACAAAAGGAATGGGGAAGAGGAGAAATTATCGAACAGAAAAAAAACAAGGGAAGAACTACCGTACTGATGAAGCTTTACGAAGGAAAGAAACGCGAGATAAGAAGAATTGCATATCGCATGAAAAGAACATTATTTAGCCTTAAAAGAATCGAGTTTGGGCCTATTCGATTAGACAGTACTCTGCCGGGGGCATACAGAGACCTCTATGAATCTGAAATAAAAGAGTTAAGCAGTCTATAATTGACCTTATTTTATATAGTGTATTGTAATTGGGAATCATTTAATAAAGATGTAAATTTCTGGGCTAATTGAGAATGAGCATTAAATGATTATTGCGATAGATGGCCCTGCAGCTTCAGGAAAAAGCACATCAGCTAAATTATTGGCAAAAGAACTAGATTTCCTCTATTTAGATACAGGAGCTATGTATCGATGTGTCTCTTTTTCTATAATGGAAGAGCAAATTGATATTACTAGCATGGATTCTTTAAGAAAATTCCTTAATCATTTTGAAATTGATTTAAAGAATAATAATGGCGATCCTGTTTTTTATGTTAATGGAAAAAACATTACGGACAAAATAAGAAAAAGTAATATATCTCAAAAAGTAAGTGAGATTAGCGCAATTCCAATTATTAGAGAATATATGGTTAAGGTTCAACGTAATTTTACAAAAGATAATAGTTGTGTTATGGAGGGTAGAGATATTGGAACTGTCGTTTTCCCAGATGCAGAAATTAAATTTTTTATGGTTGCTAGTGATAAAATTAGAGCAAAAAGAAGACAGCTTGAACTTGAGTCTTTAGGAGAAAAAAGGTCATTGAATAGCCTTATGGAAGAAATAAGAAAAAGAGATAAATTTGATTCTGAACGAGGACATTCGCCATTAAGAAAAGCATTTAATGCAATTGAAGTTGATACCACTAATATGTCAATCAATGAGCAGGTCAACTTTATGATTAGTAAAGTTAAATTAATAATAACAGGAAAAAATAATAAATGAATACAACTGAAAAAGAAACCACTGTAGAACAGCCTTCTAATGATTCGAATTTAGAAGTCAGCGAAAAATCGGCACCAGAATCGCCTACAGTATCTACCTCTGAAGCCGAAAATATTAAATCACCAAAAAATAAAATTGAAATAGATTATTTAGATTCAAATCTATTTAGCGATATAAAAGAAGTTTCATCAGAAGAATTAATTGAAGATAAATCATCTGATGAAATTCCTGCAGACCACGAAAGATATTTATCAACATTTTCAGATATATCTGAGCGTGAAATCATCGAAGGAAGAGTAATTGGAATAAATGAAAAAGAAATATTAGTCGATATAGGCTTTAAATCTGAAGGGATAATTAATCGAGATGAATTTTATTCAGAAGATTTGCCTGATGTTGGTGGAAAAATTGATGTTTATCTTGAGCGCATGGAAGATGAAAGCGGCAAGACTGTTCTTTCTAAGGAAAAAGCAGATTTTCTTAGGAGGTGGATAGAGTTAAGGAGAATATTTGATTCCGGAGAAATCATTTCAGGAAAAATAATAAAAAGAATTAAAGGAGGTATGGTAGTTGATTTAAAAGGTGTTCAAGCTTTTTTACCAGGTTCTCAAATTGATGTAAGACCCGTTAAAGATTTTGATAAATATTTAGATGTTGAAATGGAAATGAAGGTTGTCAAATTTAATGAAATGAGAAAAAATGTAGTTGTCTCCCATAAAGCGATTCTTGAAGAAAGTTTAGCAGAAAAAAGAGATGAAATATTTAGCAAGCTTGAAGTTGGTGCTATCATGGAGGGTAGAGTAAAAAATATTACCGACTTTGGGGTTTTTATTGATCTTGGAGGAATAGATGGATTGTTACATATTACAGATTTAAGCTGGGGCAGGATAAATCATCCATCCGAAATAATTTCAATGGATGAGTCTTTAACTGTTAAAGTAATTGACTTTGATAACGAAAAAAAGAGAGTATCTTTAGGGCTAAAACAACTTACCCCGCATCCTTGGGAAACAATTGAAACCGATTTTCCTGAAGGAGAAAAAGTTAAAGGCAAGGTAGTTAGCATGACTAATTATGGCGCATTTATTGAGATAAAATCTGGAATTGAAGGTTTAATTCATGTCTCTGAAATGTCATGGACTCGCCATGTAAAAAACCCATCCGAATTGTATTCCCTTGGAGATGAAGTAGAGGCTATTGTGCTCTCAATAGATACAGAAGAGAGAAAAATTAGCTTAGGGGCAAAGCAACTTACTGAAGACCCTTGGGATAAAATTGAAGAAAAATACAATATAGGAACTATCGTAAAAGGAAAAATAATAAATCTAACTCAGTTTGGCGCTTTTGTTGAGCTTGAAGAAGGTATCGATGGATTAATTCATGTTTCTGATTTTTCATGGACGAAAGTTGTTAGACATCCCAGAGAAATAATTGAAAAAGATCAAAATATTGAAGTAAGAGTTTTAGAGGTTTCTAGAGACAGTAGGCGAATATCGCTAGGAATCAAGCAACTTGTCGATGACCCATGGCCCGAGTTGTTAAAAACTTATGAATCAGGAAGTGTTCATGAAGGGGAAATTGTTAAAATTCTTGATAAAGGAATTATTTTGATTTTTGAAAATGAAATTGAAGGCATTATTCCATTTGGAAAACAATCAAAAAAACAAAGGAAAGACATTACTCAGAAATATAAAATTGGTGAAAAAATCAGTGGATCAGTTATGGAAGTCAAGCCGGAGAATAAAAAAGTTATATTATTTTCAGATGAACTAAGCGATAAGAATATTCAAAAAGATGAAATCAAAGATTTTTTAGATAACCAAGAACAGCCAGCTGGTGAGAAAATTGAAATCCCTGAAAATATTTCTGAAGGAGAAGGAACAGAAGAGAATTCTGATTCAGTTTAAGATTGATCCTAGCATTAATTTTGCAAAATGATTAAAGAAGAATCAAAAAATAAAATTTACTCTTTTTTCACTTGGCAAAATATCTCAACAAAGCTAAGCGCTATAGCCTTAGCTTTTTTGTTATGGTTGTTTGTGATGAGCGAAAACGAATATACTATAACTTCTGATATACCAATTGAGGTTAGGAATCTACCTGCGCAATTAGTTCTAAAGGAAAAAGTCCCTAAGCTTGCAAAAGTTCGCCTAAAAGGACAAGGTAGATCGCTATTGAAAACTTTTATATTAAAACGTTTTATGCCAGGGTTTAAACTTGTGCTTGATTTAGAGCGTATTTCTGAAGAGTATGATTTTAATTTAAATGAGTATTTTGACAGATATCCTCAAAAAATAGTTATCCCATCAAATTTTGAAGTCAATTTTGTTGAAGTTGTTTATCCTATTACAATTCATATTAGTTTAGATGAGTATAAAGAAAAAATGGTTAATATTAAATCTGCTATTAATGTTAAACCATCGCCAGGTTTTGTTCTAGTTGGTGATCCAGAAATAAGACCAAATAAAGTTAGTATAGCTGGATCAAGAAATTTAGTTGAAGATATTAATTATGTTTTAGTTGGACCAGATTCATTAATTAATATAGATAGCGATATTAAATTAACCTTAGATTTAATACCTCCTCAAAATCAGCTTATAGAATATAATCCCAAAAAAATTATATATATTCAAAGTGTTCAAGCGATTAGTGAAAGAATTATTACTGAAATTCCAGTAATAATTATAAATCCAAATAATCAAATGAGAACTTTTGCTAGTCCTCAGACTGTTTCGCTTACAGTAATAGGCGGACTAGACTATATTGCAAAAATAAAACCAAATGAAATTAAAGTTAGTGTAAACTTCAACGATTGGAATCCTGATAAGCAATTCTATGATTTAGATGTTGAAGGCCCAAAGGATGTTATAGACTGGATGGATTTATCTCCAAAAAATATTGAACTTATGGTAACACAAAAAAACAATTGAAAATACTAGGCATAGAAACATCTTGCGATGAAACTGCAGCTGCAATATGTATTGATGGCAAGATAGTATCATCAAAGATTAGTTCTCAAGAAATTCATAATAAATTTGGTGGCGTAATACCTGAACTTGCTTCGCGTGAACATGAAAAAATGCTAAACTTTATTGTTCATCAAGCATTAAAAGATTCGAAAATTTCCTTAGAAAAGCTAGATGGGATTGCTGTGACTCAAGGGCCAGGGCTATCAGGCGCTCTAATAGTGGGAACTTCATTCTCAAAAGGTCTTGCAGTGGGCTTGAACATTCCCATTATCGGAATTAATCATTTAGAAGCCCATATCTTTGCGAATTTCCTAGCAGAGCCTGGCCTTACCTTTCCTTTTACATGTCTTTTAGTTTCTGGAGGCCATACTCAGCTATGGCTTGTAAATGATTTTGGTAAATATGATCTATTTGGAGAAACTAGGGATGATGCAGCTGGTGAAGCTTTTGATAAGGGCGCAAGAATATTAGGATTAGGATATCCAGGTGGTCCTGAAATTGAAAAATTAGCAACAAAAGGAAACCATAAAGCAATTGAATTTCCAAAGGCATTAATAGAAAAAAATAATTTCGAGTGTAGCTTTATCGGTCTTAAAACTTCATTGCTCTATTACATTGAAAAAAATGAAAAAGAAAACATTAATGATATTGCAGCAAGCTATCAGTATGCCATTATTGATGTATTAGTAAAAAAATTAAAATATGCTGCAGAATTTTCAAATAGTACAAATTGTGTTATTGCTGGTGGTGTTGCTGCTAATAAGTTTTTAAGAGAACATTCAAAGAATCAAATATTAAATCGAAATATTATTTTTCCGCATCCTAGTTTTTGTACCGATAACGCTGCAATGATTGCATTTCTTGGAGAAAAATATTTTATTAAAGGTAATAATTCTAATTTAGATTTTTCAATTTTACCTAATATGAGATTAAGCTAGATGAATTTTAAATTATTAGAAGCATTAGACCTAATGACATTTGTTTTGATATTATTTTCAATATTAATATTTATTTTTCTGTACAAACAATATAAAAATCAATACAAGGCGTTTTTCTCATTAAGAATAATTTTACTATCACTTCTAATATTGTTTTTATTTAATCCTACTATTAATTATTCGACAGAAAAACAAAAAATTCTTAAATGGGCTCTTTTTTTTGATAATTCAGCAAGCATGAAATACCATAAAAGTCCATCTTTGAGCTCAATTAATTTAGGAGCTCAAGAACTAATAAATAGATTTAAGAAAGAAAAAATTTCTTTTGATTCCTATTCTTTTGATTCAAACGTCATACCATTAAAAAAAGAATTGAATGGCAATGGAGAAACAACAAATATTGGAAATGTAGCAGAATTTATATTAGAAAATCAAAACCAATTAGCTGGAGCAGTATTGATTTCAGATGGAATCTCAACCGAGGGCGCTAGTCCATTAAATTTATTTCTTGATACTAAATTGCC
>JAYZHP010000097.1:0-12661 GCA_036166415.1 Fidelibacterota bacterium
TATTTATTTCACTAGCGGGGATATTTACATATTATAATTTTCAATTAGGACGAGCTACTAGGAATGAAATTAATCTATATCTTTACATGGGGGTAAAAGGTTGTGAGCTTACCTGGATAAAAGGGAAACGAATTCTTTATAATCGAACAATATTGATATCGAATCAAGCAATTTCAGAAGCATCATATCTAAGTGAAGCTATTCCTAGTATAGTCAGAACAATTAAAGTATCACTTGAATCACTTAAAAAGGATGGGCTGGTAGAAAAGCAACCAGATAATATTTATGTTTCAGGACCAAACTCAAGCGAATCTATTAAGGATTATTTCCAAGAAAACTACAAGGTAGAAGTAGAAAATATTAACGTTAAAATTAATAGGGGATCCAATAAGTCGCAGTTCAAGGATTTAAAGAATTATTATGATACAACAATGATATTAGAAAGATCATTGAATAGATGGGGGAGATTTAGGTATGTATACGACCAGAAGAACAAATTAGATCTTCGCAAAACAGGAATATATAATGTTATAAATCTAGTTATGAGCTTAACAGCAGCAATATTAATTCTATTAAATATCCAATTATTTGAACAAAAAGTAGTGCAAGATTATGATGAAATGACAGCAAGGCTCTCAGCAGAGATGCGATTAGAATTAATCAGTAATACAGAGGGGGTTATTAATAATCGTTATAAGCTTAATAAGATAGATAACACACTAGGAAATATAAAAGCTGCAAAACATAATTCTATTGAGCTAATAAAGCTTCTTAATTCCCCGATATTTAAAAAAGTTGATATTAGTTCGATGGAAATTAATGCAACAGACCCAAACGTATACGATAGTAAGAATTTAGAAGTAAAAATTAGTGGTGGAGTCATAAACAGAAGACCAGAAGCTATTTTAGAGGTTACCAATATTCAACAGTCATTAAAAAAAATCGAATATGTGGATAATTCAGTGGTTGAGTATAAATCATATCAGGGGAATACACTACCAATAACAATAACATTTACAATATGATCAATAAAAAAAATACAAAAGCTGTCGCCATGATATTGTTAATGGTATTTAACGTAGCGATGATAGCATTTACACTTTACAATTTGGTATCGATCAATAGCGGTAAGCAATCTACACTTTTATATCAATCTGCTGATGAAAGGAATAAGAATTATTATAGTCAATTATCAAAAATTCTTAATTCATTGAATAACAATGAGTTACAGAATCTTGAAACTCTAACGGACTATTACGTATATGATTCCTCGATTGAGGCTATTTCAAATCGAGAGCTATTCAAAAAGAAAGGAGTAACGCTCCCTCAATATACGATTTCAAAAGAATTAACGAATTTTACAGAGGCATCGGTAGGAAAAATAGGATTTTTACAATTAGGCTATGCTCTCAATAACAAGACCTTTTCAGATATGATGATTGTTCTACAGACAATCAATAATAATCAGCGCTTTGATTATATCAATCAATTGAACGTATCTAAGGTAAAAGGATCAAATGGAAGATTAAATATGAGCTTTACCTACACAAATCTTGGTTTGGTGCTTGAGTAAAATGCAGAAACGCGAAAAAATACTTATGGGGGTACTGGGAGTAATTTTAATCATTTTCTTATTCCAACAAACGGCAATATTGTTTAACACTGACCAACAAAATACGATTAAGCAATATGATTCATCGGATTTGCAAAAATTTTTAACTCAACCCCAACTAGAGATCACAGAGAAATTGAAACTTAAGGGCAGCGTAAAATCTAATTTTTTCTATCGACTTAACAAACAATCAGCACCGAAACCAATTCTCAATGAGATTATACTAGGACCAGACGGCTATGCTGCAATGATCAGTGGGAACTTTGTACTTGAGGGGGACAAAATATTTGGATTTGTTGTGAATAAAATTGAAAAAAAACGAGTTCTTTTACGCAAGAATAATCAGACAAGAATTTTGAAAAGGAAATGATATGAGGAATTTACAAAAGGTACTTTGTATCTCTGTTATGCTTATCACTGCCACGCCCGGTCAAGATATAGACTTACCATCTTTTAGTTTAGATGAATCCCAGGCAACTATTGAATGGACAATAAATGAATTAAAGTCAGCAGAGATTACCAAAGTATCTGTTACGCCCCCTAAGATCAGCATCGCAATAAAAAGCAATTCGAAGCTTGAAATCGAAAGATTTAATGAAAATTTCAACGTTGATAACTTGTATCGCTATACATATAAGCCGGTATCAAAAAAAGAAGGCTTGTTCACGCTATTTTTTAGAAAATTTCCTGTGTATGAGCTATTTGTATCCGATACCCAAATAAAATTTATCTATGATGTTCAATCTAAGGATATCACTGAAAGCACAACTAAGACAAAAAGTGTCTTACCAGATACAACAATTAGCGTTAATTACAATGGAATCAGTATGAATGAAGTGCTCAAAGCACTTTCATTTAAGTATGGATTGAATATACTAAATAGCAGCACAAGCGATGCCCCTATAACTATCAGTGCAAAAAATGTACCATTCAAAACAATTTTTAATTCTATTATAGAAACCAATAACCTTTCTTGGTATAGCTCAAATAATATTATTGTTGTAACCAATACTGAATCTTTAGGAAATACCAAAAGTGGCCTGGAAACAGAGGTTGTGCACCTGGACTATATCGAATCGAGTGTAGCAATTAGCTCATTTAAAGACCAGCTTTCTCCGAGGGGGAACATTAAAGAGCTAGATTTAACTGGAGGAAAGGGATCTGGTGGAACAAACAAATTGATTATAACCGATACCAGAGAAAGGATTAATTACATAAAAAACCTGATTCAATCCGTCGACAAGCGCCCAACTCAGGTTAATATTGCTGTGAAATTTATTGAAACAAGCCTGCAAAGCGATGAACGACTAGGAATAGATTGGACTCAACGTGCACAATTGAGTGGACCTGCTTTCGCTCCAGATAGCGGAGTGAGTGCGGTTGGAATAGGGAACTGGCAAGAGTTTGCAATGGCAAAAATGGATTTACCGCTTTATCAAGTAGTGCTTGAAGCCTTGGAAAGCGATAACAGAACCAAATTACTTCAAGAGCCACAAGTGACAACCTTTGATAATTTTACATCAGAGATAAATGTTGGCACGACCCTTCCTGTACTGGTTCCTCAAGGTGAAGGTAGTGTATTTGGAACCAATCCATATACATTTGAAAATGTATCAGTTAACATTGTCCTGAAAGTAACTCCGCGCGTTAATAACCCTAATGAAATAACCATGCAGCTTGATACGCAGGTTTCAGCAATAATAAACTATGTTGGTCCTGATAAGGATAGACCCGTCGTAAGTAATCGATCAGCAAAAACAAATGTAGTCGTAGGCAACGGGGAAACATTATTGATCGGTGGTCTAATCTTAGAAGACGATTCAGACATTACTGGTAAAGTACCTTTCCTAGGCAATATTCCATTGATCAAGAGACTCTTTACAATTGATACCAAAAGCGAACAGCAAAGAGAATTATTAATTTTCATTACCCCTTCGATCATTGGATAGATGAATATCTATTGCGTAACCAGCGACCCCTTCCTAAGCCAAGAACTTGCGATGCAATTGTCACCAAGTGAGCATAAAATAGAGCTATTTTCAAACGGTTTAGTTGCATTAGGAAATATCAACGAAAACCCGCCGGATCTAGTTATGGTCGATACCGAATGTGACGCTATTAATTCCATAGTTTTAATTAACCTGATCTCAAGAGACTCCAAGTTCAACAATACTGAAATTCATCATATTACTAGTGCATCAATAGGTGATCCAGAGAGTTTCAAAAAACAGCACCAGGTAAATAAAATTTGGTCCAAGCCAGCCAACATATCAGAAATTATCAATTATTTATCGAGCTAGTTATGTCGTTATTTGAAACAATCAAAGATCAAGATAAAAAATTAGGTGAAATTTTACTCGAGCAACAAATTATTGATGAAGAACAGATTCAGCGTATAATTGAAAAAGCAAAAGAATCAAAAAGACGATTTGGTGAAACGGCGATCTACCTTGGAATCATAGATGAAATTGATTTTCTTAAAGTTTTATCCCAGCAACAAGGTTTGCCATATGTAGATCTCAAATCTTTCAATATCGATCGTAAAGCATTATCACAAATGGATAAAGAAACAGCTAGAAAGCTGTTAGCGGTTCCTCTTTTTGAAGCGGAGAATATGCTTGCCGTTGGGTTCCACGACCCGCAAAATTTAAATGCTATTGATGAAATTGAATTAAAAACAGGCAAGACGATCCAGGTGATACTATGCACCAAGGATCAACTAAAAAATGTCATTCAAAGCTCGTATGCAATTGAAATTGTTGATGAAAATGAAATGGATGATGATGACGATTCATCAGCCGTCATCGAATTGGTTGAAAAAATAATTGATGAAGCCATCGAATCAGATGCTAGTGATATTCATATCCAACCTTCAGAATTCGAATTAGATATACGATATCGTATGGATGGTGTATTACAATCAATCATGGTATTACCACATTCACGCACCCGTCCGATTAATTCTCGATTAAAGGTGATGTCAAATTTAGATATTGCGGAAACACGGAAACCCCAAGATGGCAGATTCAAACATTCCATGTCATCAGGTAAAGTATACGATTTTCGTGTATCTACCTATCCAACAGAGTTTGGAGAAAAAACCGTGATGCGTATTTTGGATCCAAGCAAAGGGAAAATCTCCCTTGATAAACTTGGTTTTTCTAAGACAAATCTTGATCAATGGCATGAAGCCATTGCCAACTCTACTGGCATTATTTTAGTAACCGGCCCTACAGGAAGCGGAAAATCCACTACGCTTTATGCAACGCTTAACCTGTTGAACAAACCCGGTGTAAATATTTTAACCATTGAAGATCCAGTCGAGTATAACATGAAAGGAATTGCGCAAGGGCAAGTGAACGAAAAAGCTGGAATGACATTTTCAGCGGCTCTGAGTTCTATGCTGCGTCAAGATCCAGATATCATCATGGTGGGAGAAATGCGCGATGTTGATACAATTGAGCTGGCTGTGCGAGCTGCATTGACTGGACACCTGGTTCTCAGCACTCTGCATACCAATGATACCACCTCCTCCTATTCTCGCCTTCTGGATATGGGTATCGACCCGTTCTTGATTACCTCAACGGTTAGAGCAATTATCGCTCAACGCCTGATAAGAAAGATTTGCACGTCTTGTAGAAAAAAGAGAACGATCAATGAGTTTGAGCAGGAAAAGTTTGGATTTAAAAGCGGAGAAAAAGTGTATGAATCCAATAGTGATGGTTGCCAGAATTGTGGCGGAAACGGTTTCCGCGGGAGATGCGGTATATACGAACTATTAATTCCAACAAATTCCATAAATGAAATGATCAATAATCGTGTTTCCGATCAGGAGATCAGAACCCAAGCGATCAACGATAATATGGATACATTAAACAACGAAGCAAAGCGCCTAGCATTGAATGGAACCACTTCAATAGATGAGATCATAAGAGTATTATAAATGGCCTCTGAATTTCAAGTACAGTACATCAATTCTGAAAACAAATTGGTTAAAACTGTCATAACATCAAACTCATCAGCTGAAGTGGAAAGAAACATAAAGGACTTGGATGGCGATGTTCTTTCGATCGTTGAAAATAAATCATCATCTTTTAATATTCAAATTGGTGAACTGGTCAAGTTGCAAGAGAAAACAAATTTCATTCAACAGCTCAAGACGATGCTGTCTTCAGGAGTTTCCCTGGTGCAAGCTCTTGAAATAGCTATACAGCAAATTGATAATCAATATTTTAAAAGCACAATTGAGAATGTTATTCTTGATATAAAGCAAGGTAGCGATTTTTCAGCTGCGATAAAAAAACATCCAAAGATATTTGATAAAATATCGGTTGCTATGGTTGAAGCTGGTGAGCGTGGAGGCGAATTAGATCAAATGTTGGCAGAGCTCGAAAAAACTTTAAAAAAGGATGTTGAGATCAGTGATAACATAAAAAAAGCAACACGCTACCCCAAGATCGTGGGTTCGATTATGATCATTTCAATGTATATCGTGATCACCAAGGTAGTACCAACTTTCACGGGAATTTTAACAAGCTCCGGGACAGAAATTCCACTGATCACCCGAGCTCTTTTATCCCTAGGAGAAAACCTGGATTCCTTCGGCATTTATTTATTGGCGACAATCATCGTTTTATTTTTCGGTTCGAAATATGCTCAAACTACTGAAGGGGGGAAAATCTTTTTTGATCGGTTAGCGCTCAATAATCCAGTCTTTAAAAAGATTACGATCGCAGCGATCAACCTTAGGTTCACAAAGATTTGTGGAACATTGTTGAGCTTTGGGGTTCCCTTGAAAGATGCCTTATTGGTGGCAAAAAATGTAGCAGAAAATTCTATTTATTCTACCGCAATCGAAAAAATAATTACTGATATCGATAGCGGTAAACCCATAACCGATAGCACCAAAGAAACCGGTGTATTTTCCACTTATCTGTGTAGCATGATCGGTATTGGTGAAGAGATCGGTGCTTTGGATAAAATGTTCATCTCAGCATCAGAGTATTATGAGATGGAATTAAATAATAGCACGGAAGGATTATCTGCTCTAATGGAGCCGGTCATAACCGTGGTCATGGGTATTTTTATTGCGATTTTTGTTGGGAGTGTCTTTATCCCAATGTTCAAGATGTACGAAAGCGTAGCGATGTAAAACTAATTGCGAATTAATGCAGTAATGGTTAAAATTGCGACATCAATAGCATTTATCATTTTTGGATATAAAAAATAAATAAATTTTTTTCCAATGAGAGGTAATCAATGAAAAAAGTAAAAGCTTTTACGCTTATTGAGTTAGTGATTGTAATTGCCATTATTGGCATTTTAGCTGCACTCGCTGTTCCCGCCTTCAATAATTCTGTTCGCACCGCGCGCGTAGCGTCCTTAAGAGCGCTAGCAGCTACCATAAACACAGGGGTTACATCAGCCTATATTGAGTCAACGATGAGTGGCGTTGGGGCGTACCCTGAAGTAACTGGTGCAAATAATGATAATAATATTTTTAAAGTAAGATATATTGATGATTCTGTTGCAGCAAATTGGACTTTTAGTACAGCTACAGCTACAGATACAGACATTACATGTGCGGTTTGGAGATTAAATAATGATCTTACAATGGTAGTTGGTTATTGCCGTGATAATGTGACAGCCCCATCAAGATATAATGTTTATATGAGCTATGTCAATGCTGATGATTCCGGTTCAAACTATACTTCCATGGGTGGTACTGTAACTGAAGCTGATTTAGCTGGAGCTCCCGATGCAGTTGGTGTTTTAGGGGACTAAAGCTAGTTTTAAATTTTATGCATGATGAAGGGCCGGAGTTTCCGGCCCTTTTAGTTTAGATATGAACCCCAGAAATTTCAGAGGATATACGCTTATTGAAATCGTTCTGGTTACCGCGATTATTGGTATACTTGTTTCGGTTGCAATTGCTTCATTTTCTCCTAATCAAAAAAAAATTGAATACAGAAAAGTTGCCGAGTCTCTTACGCAGCATATTGCCTACGCGCAGCAAATTGCGCAGACCGAAAATAAGTACGCTTCTCTCATTGCAAATTCTACAGCTAAGACCTATTCCCTGAAGTTGAGCCCGACCGATGGAGGTGATCCTGAAGTAATTCCCTTATGGTTTGAGAATGCGTTTATCAATACCGTCGATCTGTCTTCTTTTACTTCTACTTTAGGTTTTGGGGCAAACGATACGATCACTTTTACCCCTTGGGGATTACTGGAATCTTCCAATGATATCTTGATCGATCTTGAAGGGACCAACCTGAATGTATCGGGACTCACTGGAGTGACATCGTTTGCCAATTAGAACGTAGAATGGGTAGAATAAAACATTTCAAAGCATTCAGCTATATCGATGTCATCTACGGAATGACGGTAACGATGATCATCATGGGTGTTGTATTCGGCTCAATACGGGTCATGGAAAAACGCTTACGCCAAAATCACTTACTAACTTTAGCAGACTCCTTTTCAAACCAAATTTTTGAAGAGATCGCTTTGCGCAATTACGATGAGAACATCGATTCAATTGTTGAGAATGGTCTCACCACTGTTTTTGGGGTGGAAACCGGAGAAAGTATCGCCAACTGGTCGACCCTGGATGATATAGATGACTTTCATGGTCAAAACATAACCGATAATGCTTTCCCCGGTATGGATGCTAGTGTAACGCTAAATTATGTCAACGTAAATACTGAATCGAGCGCAATTCAGCTCTCAAATATCCCAACCTTGCTCAAACGCATCCAGCTAGTGATCGATCACCCTCTGTTTGACAATGGTATACGTTATTCCAGCATCATTGGAGGCGAATTTAATTCTGAACTTTTAATTGAAAGAGCTTACCCGCTCAGTATTAGCGTCGATAAAACTGCCGGTCAGCATATTGTTTCCATTGGGGATGTTTTAAAATTCACGGTTGCATTTTCTGATAATGTCTTCTTGAATGATAGCGATCCCAATTTCAGCTTATACCTCGATATTGTTAGTGGCTTAGTCACAGGCGATGAGGGTTCGTATTCGAGTCGAGCTTCCAATCAAACCGAGGTCAAAGCCATGTATTCTGGAGGAGATGGTACCAGTCAATTAACCTTCGAACTGGACATTGATTCCGATAAGAATCTAGCAGGTGCATCGCTAGATGATTATATCAGCTACCGGCCGAGTATTGTGGTGGAGAACGGTTCGGTTATCGATGATGGCGATGTTGAAATTTACTATGTTCTTCCCAGGGTTGAATCAGCAGATGCATTTACATCTTCAACCAATATTCTACCCTTACTCAAGCAGTGGGATATACCCATATTCACCACAGCAGAACAAACACAATTTGACAACAATTTAGCCCAACAGGTTACCACCATGAGTGCGCAGGACATATTCAATAACGGAGATAGGTTTCAAGACAACGATATTGAAATCGAACCGCCCTATACCGGTAATTACAACCAATGGACGCTTGTAGAGGGGGAAAATGGGTATGTGGAGATAGATGCGGATGTGGAAAATAATCTGGGCTTTGTTACCACTGATAGCCTTGAGAATTATATTTTTGAAGCTACCTTATTCTCAGATCACGATGAGGGGTGGCAAGATGATGATTTGATTGGTTTAATCATCGCATTTGTTCGTCAGGGTGGTAAGAATTACGCGATTGCGGTTGGTAAGACGTTCGATGGATTGCAACCCAAAGGCGCTAACGGAACCTTTGGGGTTTTTTATGGCGAGGTTGTACACATGTTCCCCTCGGGTAATACCATACATAGCGATGTCACTTTAGTGACCCCTGGGGTAAAATTTCTTGGCGCACGAAATCACTGGCTCGGAAAATATGTACGCATAAAAGTACATCGCAATGGGGATGATATTACGATCAAAATGAATGGAGAAAATGCCTCGCAAAATGCCGCCTTAGAAACCGCCTATATCGAAGACCACACGATCACTATCGACTTAGATGATGATCTGGAGCTAGAAAAATTTAAAGGCGCCAAACCCTACGGGTACATCGTCAAAAGTCAGCCACCTTCCCGTTGGTATGATATTAAACTATCCGGAGGGTCTTTAGAGCGAAAAAATGTCACCATTCTCGTCCAATTGCAAGGGGGGCAGCAAACCGCAATACAGAACTACTATAAAACCAATGATTCTGGTAATTATATTGCCAGAGATATCTCATTACTGCAATCGGATATCGGCTATCTACGGCCCTTGTTCAACTCCGATACAGGCAATAAATTTTTACTCATGAGCAATGGAATCATGGAGTATCCTTTTTGATGATCAAGAAACATAGAGGATTTACGCTCATCGAGATGCTAATTACAATTACCATCCTGGCGATTGTAATGCCTTTACTGTTTAATGTGATACTCAGTAGCTTTAGAGAGCTTGCTAAGATGGAATCAATACAGATGCGCAATATTGCAGAATCGCGTTTAGTTAATCGACTTGATGAGGACTTTAGAACCTTGAGCAAATTTAAATTCTTAACCAGCGATTCTATCGGTTTTTTTACCACCAGAGAACGCTCCTACCAGCACCAAATAATCATTTCGATCGAGAATAATCAGATTTTGTATCAAATCAATGCTTCCAACAAAAAGGTTTTATTAAGGAATGTGAATCCTGCTGAAACCCAGTTCGAGTTTTTAAATTATGACAATTCCGCAAAACCGCCTGACGATTCTGAATCCTACACTACTAATGAGATGAATACCATGCCCCGAGTAAAATTAAGCTATGAGTTCACTTTTCAAAATGAAACCGTCAATAACTCGTTTCTTCTAACCCGGAGATTACCATAGTGCAAGTAAAAGGTGGAATATTGCTCTTGTTTTCAGTGGTCGTTACCTTCATCGCGCTTGGAATATTATTTCTATTGAGCTCTACATCCATTGCCAACCTTAGAACGGTCTCGGTGGATTATTCTGGATCGCAATTAATAAACAGCATTCAATCAGGGAATGCGTTCATAAATAACAACGCGCTACCTGAGTTTGATGAGAACGATCTGGTTACGATACAGACGATTGAATCGGGGGATATCATCATTAAAAGAGTACCAAAAGTCTCCTCGCGCTACCAGGGTCAGCTTACGTTTGCTGATCTTGGCAATGATGCCCATTTTACTCAACTTGAAGATAATTTCACCATCTCATTCTGGATGAAAACCCAAAATGACGGCGAAACTCCTCCTGAGCTTCAACTGCCAAAAGAAGGCGAACCCCTGATAGGTTTCCATCAAAAGCCCCTTGGTGCCTACGAAGGTGCGGGATTCCAATTTTCATTCAACAGAATTAATGAAAATAGTGCAGCTCGATTAACGTTTGGCGTCACGCTAGTCAATGGATCAGGTACCACGCACCAAAACGTAGGATTCGACAATGTAACCGATAATGTTTGGACATTTGTTACCGTTACGTACAATGGATCGCAATTAAAGATCTATGAGAATAAGGATTTAAGGCAACAGCTCAATGTAACGGGAGATATTGATTGGTCTACCATTGGGCTCAGTCGGTTATTTATTGGAAAATATGTGGACACTCCCCCTGGTGGCCTATTCTTTTCTGGGCAAGTTCGCAATTTAGGGATATGGAATAGTGCGATGACCAGCGCGAGCGTATCTTATATGCATAACCAAGGCATGAAATTTAATTCGTTGGTAGATAGTGATGATTATGTCACCAGCGATAATCTTTTGGGCTTTTGGAAACTAAACGACGGCACAGGAACTACCCTTATCGATTATTCTATCTTTTCAAAAAACGGTAGTATCCTCAATCAAGGTAATACCGATCAGTGTTGGGTCGCGATGACCGATAGTTTCGCTTATCAGATCACAGCCGATTATAATTCTTTCCAACGAACAGAGCATATCCGATGAATGTTATTTTATTATTTTTAATTGGACTCGTCTGCGGTTCGTTCTTGAATGTTGTTGCAATTCGCAGAATTCAAGAGGAAAGCTTTATTCATGGAAGGTCAAAATGCCCTGGTTGTCGTGAGATGATATCTTGGTATGATAATATACCGCTGCTTTCTTTTATTTTTTTAAAAGGACATTGTAGACATTGCAACCAGCAAATATCACTACATTATCCATTTATCGAGCTTTTTTCCGCGATAATGACGATAGCGGTATATGATCATCAACCTAATCTTCCTCTATTCATTTGCCTGCTTATTATAGGACATTTGCTAATCATCATCTCATTGATCGACTGGATTTCTAAAAATATTTATATCGATTATTTAGCATTATTACTCGCAGCAGTGATGATTTTTCTAATACTTTCGACTAAACTCAGTCTTGAGATTTTGTTTGGTGCAGCCATTTTTGGAGGTTTTTTTCTATTGTTACGTATTATCGGTTCGTATATCTACAAGCGCGAAGCGGTAGGGATGGGTGATATTCAGATAGGAGTTATTTTAGGCATGCCATTGATATGGCAGGATATTGTTTTAGCGCTCTATATTACGTTTATTTCCGCGTCTTTTGTTGGATTGTACCTCCTTTACCAAAAACAAGAAAAAGATAGGGAATTACCCCTTATTCCGTTTATTACGCTAGGTTTTATAATTGCTCTCCTCTATGGCTCTCAGATTAGAGCAGTTTTTCCGTTATGGTATTTCAACTAAAAAAAAAGCCCCGTTTTCACGAGGCTTTTTTTAAAATAAGCGTAAAACTTATTTAGAAACTAACTGTAACGCCTAGATTCATTCTCATAGGCATACCAAAATAGACTGCAGCATCTTGTGCTGTATGTCTGTCTTTTGATGCTTTTGTATTGCCGTTAGCATCTTTATGATATCCACCATACTTACTATTGTCTACCGCTTCATTGACATACAATAAGTTTGTCATGTTGAGAACGGATAGATTTAAGGATAGAGGATAGCCTCCCGCATTCATTTTGTAGGACGCATAGAGGTCGAATGTGGTAAAGTTAGGAACTTTCCATGATTCTGTTTTGTCATTTGCATCGGATCGCGTTGTTGGATCGAAATCAGCATAAAGTTCTGCATTATGCT
>JAYZHP010000098.1:0-2537 GCA_036166415.1 Fidelibacterota bacterium
CCATACCGCGTTATTAAATTAAAAATGTTTTAATATGATCACATTCGGTAATCCTTGGTATTTGCTTATTCTTTTTATTCTTCCTCTGATATTTATTTATAGATCATTTATTTTAAAATCTAAGGAAGGCTCATTTAGGCTTTCATCAGTATCGATAATTTCAGAAAAAATGATAAAAAAAGGAGCCCACAAAAAAAGATTATTATCGTTAATTCAATATTTTACAATGGCATTAATTATTCTAGGATTGTCACGCCCTAGAATTATTGAAAATCTTCAAAAAAAGAATATAGAAATCGTTGATATAGTGATGGTAATTGATATTAGCTCTTCTATGCTTGCAACTGACTTTCAACCCAATCGCTTAGAGGTTGTAAAAAAAACAGCTAAAGACTTCATTGGTCAGCGAAAAGGCGATAGGCTCGGAATATTAGTATTTGCTGGCGAGTCATTCATTCAGTGTCCATTAACTATCGATAATGAAGTTTTGTTATCTTTGATGGATGAAATTACAGTAGCACAGCAATCCTATGATGGAACCGCAATTGGAATGGCGATAGCTAATGCAACCAATCGCTTAAGAAAATCTGACGCAAAATCAAAAGTAATGATATTATTATCTGATGGAAGTAATAATGCAGGTGAGCTAGACCCAAATACCGCAGCAGACCTAGCTAAACAATTTGGAATAAAAATTTATACTATTGGCGCTGGAACAAATCAAGACGTTTCATTTATTCCTGGACGTGGATATATTAGAAATGAAATTGATGAAAAAACGCTCAAAGAAATTGCTAAGCAAACTGGCGGCCAATACTTTAGAGCAACCAATACTCAAGGCCTAGAGCAGATTTATTCTACAATTAATGAACTTGAACGAACAGAAGTTGAAATCAAAGTCTTTACGCAATATAGAGAACTTTATGGCTATTTACTTATACCTGCACTTTTATTTGGATTTAGCGGTAATGTTATTGGAAGATTCTATTTTAGGAGAAGATTTTGATAGAGTTTAGATTTCCAAATGTTTTGTTTCTATACATTCCATTTTTCTTAATTGTATTTTTTGATCTTCTTAGATTAAAAAAAATACAATTACTTCCTAATACGGCTGATAATATAAAAAAAATTTTATTTGAAAATATTGATATAGGAAAAGCCAAAACAAGACAAGCCTTAGTTCTTTTTTCAACAGCTATATTGATATTCGCCGCATCTGGTCCGCAGATTGGTATCAGATTAGCTCCAGTCGATAGAAAAGGTCTTGACCTAGTATTTTGTATTGACGTGTCATCTAGTATGAGAGGAACTGATGTTAAGCCATCCAGGTTAGAAAAATCCAAATTTGAAATTTCACAAATGATCCAAAATTTAAAAGGTGACCGAGTTGCTTTTATAGTATTTGCTGGATCAAGTCATTTGTATTTGCCTTTAACAACTGATTATGAAGCTGCACATCTTTTTTTAGATCAAATTGATACCAATATGATCCCAACACAAGGTACAGCATTGAGTTCTGCTATTCAAACTGGCCTTTCCGCATTTATTGAAGATAACTCAAAATATAAAGTTTTAATATTAATTACAGATGGAGAGGATCATGAGGGCGAGGCTATTGATTTAGCACGTCAAGCTTCTAAAAGAGATATGATCGTGCATACCGTTGGCGTTGGAACAACTTCAGGTTCTCTGATACCTGAAGTTGATAACAGTGGAATAGTCGAATACAAAAAGGATAATTCAGGAAAACTTATAACCACGCAATTGAATGAAAAAATATTGGAAGAAATTGCTGATGCTGGGAAAGGATCCTATGTTAGATTTAATAATAAATCTGCAAATTATAAAAATATACTTAAGCAGATAGATGCAATGGAAAAAAGAACTATCAAATCTCACATTTATACTGATTTTGAAGAGCAGTATCAAAAATTTGGAATTTTATCGCTTTTATTAATGATGATTAGCATGCTTATTTCAACTCGTAAGAAATGATAATGATTAGAAAATTAAATATACTCACTATTTTTTATATTTTGACTTATATACTAACCGCTCAAGATCGAGGGGTTGAAAACTATAGAGATGAGAATTATAAGGCTGCGCAAAAATATTACGATTCAATATTATCCGATGATTCTGAAAGTGCTGAAGCACTATTTGGAAAAGGATCTGCTTTGTTTATGCAGGAAGATTTATCTCAAGCGGAATCTTCATTTAATGCAACACTACCTTATTCTGATAATCAATTAAAATCAAAAGCCTTTTATAATTTAGGTAATATCAGCTTTAAAAATAATAAACTAGACCAAGCTCTTCTTTTCTACAAAAAAGCCTTAGAGTTAAATCCTCAAGACGATGAGGCTAGATATAATTATGAATATATAAAATATCAAAAACCCCCCCCTGAAGATGAAAAAGATGAGAAGAAGGATGATGAGAAGAAGGATGATGAGAAGAAGGATGATGAGAAGAAGGATGATGAGAAGAAGGATGATGAAAAGAAGGATGATGAGAAGAAGGATGATGAGAAGAAG
>JAYZHP010000099.1:0-7109 GCA_036166415.1 Fidelibacterota bacterium
TTTATAGTATTTTATGATAATTCATTGGCTGTAGGTCTATTTTTAGGTACATCTATCCATGAAACGGCTCAAGTAGCAGGTTCGGCAATGATTTATGCCGAACAATATGCAAATCCCTCAGTATTGGATATAGCTACAGTGATAAAATTGGTTAGAAACACAATGATGGTTATGGTAATACCTCTTTTAGCATATCTGGCGAGAAAAGACTCAAATCAGAATAATAAAATAAATATTGGCTCTATTTTTCCATATTTTATCATAGGATTTTTAGCTTTTGGAATGATTAGAACTATTGGCGATCAATTTGAATATCAAATTGGTAGTGAGCTCTGGAATAATTTCATTCATTTTATTAAATATTCTGCTGAATTATTACTCATAATCGCAATGTCTGCTGTTGGCTACAACACTAAATTAGATAAATTCAAAAATCTAGGATTAAAACCCTTTTTCTTAGGATTTATTGCTGCTATAGCTGTGGGAGTTACAAGTTTTTTAATTATATATTTGATTATATGAAGAGATTAGTACTTATTATCATTATTTTATTAAATATAAATAAATCATCAGCTCAAGCCGAATTGATTGGTGGAATTATTACAGAGATAATTTCATCCTCATTATATCCAGCTTATGAAAAATCAAAACATAGAATAGAATTAACAAAAATATTTAATAATTATAGTTTTTATGGAAATCTTATTGATTCAACGAGCATTGATTCTATAATAGAAAATAACTTAGGAGTTGGAATTGAAGTTGATGCTTATTTTATGCAAGAATCCAATAAAAAGCATATTCCTAGACTATCAGTAATGGCTATTGATTCTTTGCAAGGTCACGTTTTTATTCATTTTAAATATATTGAAAAAATTACAAGCATAGATGAAGAAAGGATAGATAATACTACTAGTGGTGTCAGATATATAGATCGAGAAATATTATATGAAAAAGGTCTAGGTAAATTTATTCTAACATCTAGAAATGAAGATTTATATAGAAAAAGAGAGAAAGCAAAAAAGAGAGATGAATTTATGAAGAGTCCTAAAGGTTTAATGGCGATCAGCTGTGCTAGTGCTGGCTTATTTTTTTTAGCGGCTATTTATCAATCGTCTTGGTGACCTCATTACTAGTTCTAATTCCAGATTCTATTGCACCATTCATGGAGGCATAATTAATGGCTGTGTGCTCTCCAGCAAAATAAAAAGGCTGTTCGGTTTTTGCTAATATATCTCTATATCCTTTTTGTCCAATTCCAGTTAGTGAATAACTAGCTTTTATCCATTTATCATCGTTCCAATATTTGGAAATACCATTTTCCCAATAATCATCTGATTGAGACCAAATTTCATTACATGATTGTCTAGCTATTTTCATCCGATTCTTTTCAGATAAACTACCAAGCTTACGTGCATCATCACCTGATGTAAAAGATAGCAGAATTCCTCTAGGACCAGGTTGATCTATTGAGAAATGATAGACTCTTCGAAGTGGGGTGTCTGTAAAGACTCTCTGTCCTATTGAATTATTACTATCCCAAAAACGCTTTTGAAATTGCATAGCAATCTTCATAACATGTCCATAGGACTGATTTTGAATACAGTGCGATTTTTCTCTAGAAAATCCTGGATTAACTTTGATGTTTTTTAAGATTGTTGTTGGAATAGCAAAAACACACTTTGCTCCTTTAATAGTATAATTATTTGATTGAGTTGAAAAATGCACTACCAGTCCGTCGGGAGTGGTATCGACGCTTTCAACTGCGTGATTATATTTTATTTTTGACCCTAATTTTGCAGCAAAAGCTTTTGGAAGTTGATCGTTACCACCTAAAATTCTACCTTCAACGGTATTTTCGCTAAATCCTGACGTTTTTACATGAGATTTCACCATTGATAATGCTGACATTTTTGATGGTAGTGCGGTGGATTCTGTAGCGTTCAAATAAGTATATAGCTCAATGATATCTTTTGGAGCGCCTCCCTGCTTTAATAATTGCTCAACTGATATCTTATCTAAAGCTTGAATTTTTTCACTACCCACACCTTCTTTTTTAGCTAAATCAATCCATTGTTGGATATATTTAACCTCCTGCCCAAACAGCTTCCCTTTTAAGGTTCCATCAAAAGGTAGTTTTGCATTACCCGATTTAAGATCCTTCATATACATATGCTTATTTCTTACATAGATGCCATCATACTGTTTTGCTGGTAAAATACTTAAGTCGAATTGCTTGCAATATTGGTGAACATACTCATCTGAACTGTCAACATACTCAGCACCCATTTCAGCATAAAGATTATCTGCAAAAGGATCTCTATAGGTTCTCACGCGACCGCCTGGATGAGATTTTGCTTCTAAAATCATCACATTGTACCCTGCTCGATCTAATTCATAGGCACAAGATAGTCCACTGAGGCCAGCGCCAATGACTAATATTCTATTATCATCGGATATATTCAATGCGGTAGTTAGTGTAGAATAGGGAAATACTGTTAATAATGAAGCGGTAGCGCTACTTTTTTTAAGAAATGAACGTCTGGTTAATTCTGCTTTATTTTGCGCCATATAAGATCCTAAAATTATTGTTTTATTACAATATTCAGTATTTTCCCTTTTACATAAATTTCTTTAATGATAGTTGTATTATTTAAGTAAGAAGCAATTTTATCATCAGCTTTAGCTTTTTCAATAACTTCAGTTTCAGATTGTTCTGCAGTAATAGCAATTTCTGATCGTCTTTTTCCATTGATTTGAATAGGGATTATGATCTCATCTGATAAGATAAGTTCTTTATTATAGGTTGGCCATTCTTCAAAGGTAAGTTCTGAGCTCTCCCCTGTCAATTCCCATAACTCCTGAGCAAGATGCGGCATAAAAGGATTTATCAAAATAATAAACGATCTAACTATATCTTTATTGATAGTTTCAAGCTTTTGTATGTGGTTAGTAAATATCATGAATTCAGAAACGCATGTGTTGAATTGTAGCTGATCCAAGTTATTTGAAACTTTTTTAATCATCATATGAAGTGCTTGTAGAGTTTCTTTATCATCATTATTATCTGTAACCTTTTGCGATAAAAGTCCCTCATCATCAACTAGAATTGACCATAATTTATTAATAAAACGTGAGCAGCCTTGAAGACCGCTAGTGCTCCACGGCTTTGCCTTATCTAGAGGCCCCATAAACATCTCATAAATCCTCATAGAGTCAGAGCCATAAGTTTCAACAGTTTCATCTGGATTAATTACATTTCCTCTAGATTTACTCATCTTAGAGCCATCTTGGCCAAGTATCATGCCTTGATTGAATAATTTTTTAAATGGTTCCTTAGTTGATACTAACCCAAGATCAAATAATACATGATGCCAAAATCGTGAATATAAAAGATGAAGTACCGCATGTTCTGCTCCTCCTATATAAAGATCAACGGGCATCCAGTATTTTTCTTTTTCTAAATCCCATGCTTTTTCATCATTCGATGGATCTAGATATCTTAAATAATACCAACAAGAGCCAGCCCATTGTGGCATGGTATTAGTCTCTCTAAGTCCAATAATATTATCATTATCATCTTTTACTTCAACCCATATATCAATATTGGCAAGTGGAGATTCACCGGTTCCACTAGGTTCATATTTTTCAACATCTGGTAATTCTAAAGGTAGCGCAGACTCATCAAGGACTTGAGGTTTCCCATTTTTATGAACAATTGGAATTGGCTCACCCCAGTACCTCTGTCTAGAAAATAACCAATCTCTTAATTTATATTGTACAGTCCTATCCCCTTTTTTGTTATCTTCAAGCCAAAGAGTCATTTTTTCTTTAGCCTCATCCATATATAATCCATTTAAAAATTCGCTATTTATAGCTGGACCATCACCTGTATATGCGCCCACTCCTGAAAAATCTTTATTTGGCTCTACTGTTCTTATTATTGGTAAATCATATTTAGTCGCAAATTCCCAATCCCTTTCATCTTCGCCTGGTACTGCCATGATAGCTCCTGTACCATATCCCATAATTACGTAATCCGATATCCAAATTGGTATTTCCTTATTATTGGCGGGATTGATTGCATAAGTTCCTAAGAATACACCATTTTTTTCTTTATTGAGCTCTGTTCTATCTAAATCTGATTTTTTTGATGTTTTATCTCTATAATCATTAACCATGTTTTTTTGATCATCAATAACTAACTCATCCACTAATGGATGTTCTGGGGCTATTACAATGTAAGTAGCACCAAATAGTGTATCGTGTCGTGTCGTAAAAACCTCCAGATTCTTGTTAATTGATGGAAGTTCAAAATATACATTAGCCCCCTCTGATCTACCTATCCAGTTCCTTTGAAGCTCTTTTATGCTATGCGGCCAATCAACATCATCTAAGCCAGATAGTAATGATTCTGCGTACTTAGTTATCCGAAGCATCCATTGGCGCATAGGCAACCGAACAACAGGATGACCGCCAATATCTGACTTTCCATCAACAACTTCCTCATTGGCAAGCACTGCTTTTAATTCAGGACACCAATTCACAGGTACTTCAGCTTCATAAGCTAAACCTTTATTGTATAATTGAATAAATATCCATTGTGTCCATTTTACATATCCTGGATCTGTAGTATTGATCTCTCTTGACCAGTCATAAGAAAAACCTAACATCTTGATCTGTCGTTTAAAATTGTTAATGTTTTCTTTAGTCGTAATAGATGGATGCGTACCGGTTTTAATTGCGTACTGCTCCGCAGGAAGCCCAAATGCATCCCATCCCATAGGATGGAGAACATTATGTCCCTGATGGCGTTTATATCTTGCTAAAATGTCGGTTGCAATATAACCTAATGGATGTCCAACATGAAGACCGGAGCCAGATGGGTATGGATACATATCTAAGATATAATATTTAGGTTTATTTTCCTCAAAATCATTAGTTTTAAAAATCTGGTTATCTTCCCAATATTTTTGCCACTTTTTTTCTATAGATTTGTGATTATATGTCATAATTAACTATAAAATATATATAAAATTTATACCTTCGACTGTGCTAATACAATAAGTGACGAAGAATTATATTAAATATTTTATTATAAAGAAGCTACCAATGAGCAATATGGTGAAAAGGATTGCAAGAATATTAAAATATCGATCGATAAAATCTTTAATCGGTTCACCAAATTTCCAAATTAAACCACCAATAAGGATAAAACGAGCAGATCTACTTATGATTGATGCTAACAAGAAAAGATTGAAATTAATATTAAATGCACCTGCTGATACGGTAAATACTTTAAATGGTATGGGTGTAAACCCTGAAACAAAAATAATCCAAAAATTCCATTCATCATATTTTTGCTTAATATCGTAGAATAATTCTGAAGAAAATCCAGGAATTATATCAATAAAAAAATTAGCTATTACTGAAAAATCCCCTACTGTATTCCACCATAAAAAGTATCCAATTGAATAGCCAAATACCGCACCTAGAGCAGAACCAATTGAACAAATAAGTGCAAATTTAAACGCTTTAGTTCTTAATCCTAAGCATAGCGCAATTAATAGAACATCAGGCGGTATTGGAAAAAAAGATGCTTCGGTAAATGCGAGAAGGAAAAGTGCGACTGCTCCCCATTTAGAATCTGACCATTCTAAAACCCAATTGTATAGGTTTTTAAGCCAGCTCATTCAATAAATTAAATATTATAGTCACTAATGATGAAAGACAGAGAATCGTATCTTACACCGGATTGATCTTCTATAACGACTTGCCAATCACCAATTCTTTGAGGATTAATAGTTATATAGCTCCATGATCTCCAATTAAATGATCGCTTAGATTCCATTTGAATTTTTGATTTTAATTCCCCATCATGATACCATTTATGAAATAAAACTTTTGAATCGTTACGATTTTGCACACCAGAAAGGAAATACACACGTTTAGCATCTGTTGTAAATGTATTTTTTGGCTCAACAATAGATCTATTTACTACATCTGTACCTGTATACATATTTAATATTTTAAACGGCACATCATCTTTTTTTGTAATTAATTCTTTTTTCTTTAATTTTTTATTAGGTTTTACCTTGGGTATATATTTTTTTGATTCACTATTATCTGAAGAATTAACCTTTTCTTTTTTAGTTAAATCTGCAGTTGTTATCTTAGTTATCTCTTCTACCTCATCCACAACTGGTTTAATATCATTTTCTATTTTTTTATTATGGACGACAAGCCGAATAGGTTTACTTGTTTTAAGTTTGGTGTTTGCAGATACAAATGAAATCATATAAATTGCATAAACAGCAATCACGATTCCAGAGGCAACTTTCAATCTTTGCCAGACTGAAATTCCAAAAAGTATCGCGATTACTATCGTGATCTGTAATACAACAGGTTCTGTAATTAATGGCCTAAACATATACTTTAATTTAAAATTGTTTTTACTTAAAGCAATACATGAATGTTAACCTATATAAACCGCTAATACAGATTATTTAATTAAAAATAAGGCATAAAATGAGAACATTTTACCCCATAATTTACCTCTTATTATTATTTAACATTATCGCATGCAATAAGCAGAAAACTGAAGACTCAGCAAAAATTGATAATAAAGCTCTTACGCGAGAAGAGATAATAGCACAGCGCTGGGAGTCACGTATTGATACCGTAAGCTATGCTATAGGGCTAGATGTTGCTATGCGATTGGATCAACAATTTGATAAGCTTAATCATGATAGAGTTAATCAGGCTATATCAGATTATTATACAGGTTCTAAATTTTATCTTACAGATAAAGAACGTATTGCTGCTATCAATACATACAATAAACTACTTGCCCCTAAATTTAAGATGGATCTTGAAAAAAAGAATATTCAAGAAGGGGGAGCATTTTTTAAATCAAATAAAAATAACCCAGGTGTAATAGAACATAAAAGTGGAATTCAATATAAGATAGTCAGTCAATCCAATGGGTTAAGACCCAGCCAAAGTGATATTGTAAGTATACATTATATAGGAAAATTAATTGATGGTACAAAATTTGATAGCTCCTATGATCGAAATCAACCATCAACTATTCCATTAAACAGGTTGAT
>JAYZHP010000100.1:0-27947 GCA_036166415.1 Fidelibacterota bacterium
TGAAGACCTAGTGATAATATCTGGTAGATCATTATAAAAAACCCATTTATTTAATTTCACGTTATCAATATTATTTTTAGCAATAATATTATTTACATAAGAAAGTTCATTGTCATTTCTACCTCCAACAAGAGATAATTTGTAATCAAACAAATGGTCTTTCCACAGTTTAATAATTGATTCAATACCTTTTAAAGGCTGAAAACTGCCGCAATAAGCGACTTCTTGATTATTAAACTTTGATTTCTTTCCTGTTAATTTTAGCCCTGGAGGGCAAGATGAGATTGGAATATCAACATATTTTTGATATAGTTTTTTTTGAGGATTGTTTAACGTCATCATACCATCAAGATTATTCAAATATTTTTTTTCGTATCTGTTGAATTTTTTTCTGTCATCGCTTCTAATATATTCATGAATATTAAAGTCCAGATAAAAATTATGTGATTGGTAATATATCTTTTTATTAGCTCTATTTTTAAGCTTAACAAGAAATGGTAAGTATCCTGGGTCTCTAGTAAATACTACATCAAAATTATTTGAAAGGATATATTTATTAGCTCGCATATAAAATATTTCATGCGCTTTAACAATGCCAAAATTATTTTTTATTAGTTTAATATTAAAGTAATCCGAGCTACTGCTTTCCATTTTCTTTTTTTTTGCAATGGTATTTTTTGGATTTTGAATAATTAATGTTACATCTATTTTATTCTCAGAAATACCAAAAGCTTGGAAGTATGAAAAAATAAATCCGGGACTATTTTCTGCCCATGATGATTTAGTAACATATGCGCATTTCATTGGCTATCTATTTTTCTTTCTTTATCAAAGCGTTATATGATTTTATTACCGATTCTGATTCTATATCGCGTATAAACCTAGAATTAGAAATGACTGAATCGCTAATTGTATTATATGGACTATAGCGCGCATAGTTGATTTTATCATTATTATAGAGTCCAATAATTGGCTTATTTAATGCTGCAGCCAAATGGATCAGAGAAGTATCAATTGAAATAAGCATTTGTGCATTATTTATTATGCCAGCAGCATAGTATAGATTAGGAGACTCTAAAGGGAAATGCACTCTTTCTTTATAAAGATTTTTAATTTTTACTGCATCGCTAGATTCTTTTTTTGAAGCAAATAATCCAATATGCATTTCGTGGTCATTGTCTAGTATATATGAGATAATTTTTTTCCACTTTTCAAAAGGGAGCCTTCTTGTTTGGTGGCCCGCACTAATATTAATGGCGATATATTTTTTTTCTGATATTGAAGACGGAAAATTATAAAAATAGTCAGGCAACCAATTCTCTACTGGGGTTTTTAATCCATATTGAAAAAGTAATTCACAATACTTCTCGGTGATATGCCTATCATCTTTATTTGGTAAGTGGTAATTATATATAGGATTGTTATATATGTCTTCTAAACATACCTTCACATCTGCATTGATTACATTGGTCAAATGGTGAAATGTAGATGAAGGGCCACTCTTTGGGTTATATAAAATCTGGTATTTTTGCGATCTAATCAACTTGGCAAAACGAAAATTGAAAGGTCTATAGCTGATACAGTTTCTAATAAATGGAATTCCTTCAAATACTTTTTTATTATAGCTAGTACAGCACAAATCAATTGTTGCATCAGGAAACCGTTTATGGAAAGCATTTATGAATGGTAACAAAAGAATAGCATCACCCAATTTTTCTTGAGCTAAAATAATTATACTGTTTATTGATTCGGGCAATTCCTTAGAGCTGGCATGTTTGTAAAATTTATTTAATATGCCAACAATGAACCTTCGATGAAGTTTGTGATTGGATTGTTGTGATAAAGAATTATTTGTCATAAAAATGGAAAATTCTAATCAACAAAACTATGAAGATAAGTTTCCAGCTTATTAGTCATATTTTCCATTGAAAATGATTTTTTCAATTTATTATAACCCTTATCTCCCATGTCTTTATAGTTCCTATTATTTTCAACATAATCCACTAGAGTTGAAAATATTTGATCTGAATCTGGTTCACAAATCAATCCATTAATTCCATGATCAATAACTTCAGATATACCTCCGGCATTAGTTGCAATTACTGGTCTCTTTGACATCCATGCCTCAAATAAAGTATTAGGTATACCTTCAGATCTTGAAGGTATAATAACTAGATCGGCTCTACTAAAAAAAGTTATAATATCATTTTTTTCACCAACGAGCTTGCAGCAATGCTGAAGACCGTATTTATTAATAAGATTATTTAGTTCATTTAACTTAGGCCCTTGTCCAGCGATCTCAACCTTATAATCAATGCCAAGCTTTTCTACTTCACTTAAGCTGTTTATTAATAAATCATAACCTTTGTGAATAGTAAGTCTTCCTGCGCTTCTAATTAACAAGCTAGTGTCTTTTTTTATTTCAAGAGTATTAATTGGTTTTTCTATACTGTATCCATTGTATATACAGGCTATTTTATCTGAATCAAAATTATTATTAATAAAATCATATGATAGTAATTCATTTTTTAAAGCTAGTGCGTTTACAATGATTCCATCTACTTGATTCGAAATTATATATCTTTGTATGAAATCTCTTTTAAGGATAGGCCTAGATATTCCTAACCTCATTACATGAATAATATTTGCCCTATTTTTAATTTGTGCACCCAATACATAATCTTTCCGTTTCGTTGAAAGCATAATATCTATATTATTTTCTTTAATTATTTTCCTGATGACTGATTTTGTTTTGATACTTAGTTCATTAGTGTAAGGAGCTTCTATTATATTGATTGAGGGATGCAGATTGTTCCAATGAGATACATTAGATCGAACAACTAAAAAAATAAAATGCCCATTTTCAGCAAGACAATTCATTGCGGTACTTAGCCAGCGTTCATTTCCGCCCCATTTCTTTGATGAGTTAAGCGCAACTAGATTCATAAATGATAAGCTTTATGACTTGATTTTTTCATGAGTTAATAATCCAATCAATTATAGGTAGAATCTAAAATAATTTCTGGAACGTTTCTTCCCATAATCTGCTTGATAATTTATCAATGCCTTTATAGGTTTTTGAATTAATCCACTTCGCAACAGCTTTCGCTGTGTCGGGATAATTAACTGATTTAATCGATGGCTCGCTAATCCATTCCTTTACAATATCTTGATCAAGCTTATCCATGACCGATCCCCATTTTAATTGATTAATAGCAGCTGCATTCGATAATTGTTCCATTTGACCAATAAGCGGCTTCATTAGAATTTTTTTTCCTAACCGCAGTGCTTCGCTAGGAAGCTCAAACCCAGCATTACATATTACCTTTTCTGAAGTCAATAAATCTGAATTAAAGCTAGATCTTGAAAATGGATTCAAATGGATATTTTTATATGATCTTGATTTATCAATTTTGCAATAAATATGAAACTGGTAATCATTAAATGGCTCTACTAATTGTAAGATATCATCTAATTCTTCAAAAGGTAAATAGACTAAGATCTTTCCTGGAATACTTTGATTATCATTATTATCTAAAGGTGGGAGAATTGGTGGAACTATTGCCTGATTAAAATGATGCCAGTGCACACCAAGATTTATTTTTGCTGGAGCAAAATTTTTCATGATAAATTTCGTAATAATATTCTCGCCGGCTATTGGAATATCATAATAAAATGCATATTGATGACCTATGCCTATGGATTGAACTTTTTTTATTTTTGCAGCCCATGCAGATACAGGTTCAAAGTCAGTTATAACTAGGTCAACATCTTCTAGATTTAGCTTACGCACATCATTTAAATATTTAAATAGATGTAAGCTTTTAAATGATTGAAGATAATTGATTCTACCGTTTGATGTCTCAAATGATAACCCTTCAACTATTTCATACGGCTCTATTTGTTCTAATCCAAAAATTTTATCCTTTTTACGACCGCTAATTATGACCCTTACATTATTTCCTAAGGATCTCAATTTTGGAATTAAGGCCAAACCTCTAGTTAGGTGTCCATTTCCTGTTCCCTGAATTCCGTAAACTATGTTCATAAATTAATTATAGCGGCAAAATCAATAAAATTATGCTGATTCCTTAGATTAAAATCTCTTTAAATATTTCTCAGTAAATATATTATCTTTAAGCCCTTGATCGTAGCTAACCTTTAGTACTTCCATTTCAGTAGAATTTCCATTTAACAAATTTTTCATAATTTTTTTAGTTGGTGTCCAATATTGATTATTTTTTACGTAATCAAGTTTTTCCAATATCTTTATTTTTTCATTATCGCTATTATAAAATTCAACTTTTCTTATTAGATAATGATTCTTATCAATCCAAAAGATTCTAGATTGATAATTTGACCCATCATTAGGAGTGGCCTTAACAACATAGCATTCGTTTCCTGAAAAAGAGCCCTGAGCAATTAATTCATAAGAGTCTAATTCTATATCTCTTTCTATAAAATCACCATAAGTAAACTCACTTCCTTGAAAATTTCTAGATTTATCCGAAGGGCGAATTCGTTTTACTTTTCGTAATTTTGGTATGTATAACCATTGATCGTCATTTTTTTCTCCAATCCGATCCCAATTTAATAAACTAGACCCTTTTACTTCCTTCGGTTCAATAAATCGTAATAAAAGCTTGGATTTAAATTTTCCATCCTGATATCTTTTTTCTATTTGCTTCATTAGCCTAAAGTGGCTTTTTCTTTTATTTTTTTTACTATTTGATATAAGGGTCATTTTGAAATCCATTTCAATATCAACTGGCTTCAATTGCTGATCCATTTTAAGGATAATGGATTGACCTGATGGTTGTGCATATATAAAAGATAAATATGTAAAAAAGGTAGCTAGGGATATTCTAGTCATATTAGAATATAAGAAATCAAAAATTATACAGTATACCCATTCTTACATGATTAAAGTCTTGCATTAAAGTAAATGGATTTTCCGGACTATCACTTCCATTAAACTGGGTAGTGCCTAATTCAAATTTCCAGTTAAGCCAAGGAGAGTAGCCTAGCGCTATGCTCAACATTAATCCTGATTCGTTTAAATTAATCATCGATGATCCTGTTAATTCTAGTTGATCATCCATCATAACACCACTTGAGCTGATTAAGATTGCCTGATTGGTAAACATTGCAAATGGAGTACCCATCCCAGGATTAAATGGCAATACTGGGAATTCGATATTAGCAGAAGGAGATTTAGGCATGAACCATTGATTTTTCTCATCAAAAGTGTTACTTCCAATAAATTGCCCAGATACCATAATATCTGTTGCCGTGGTATATTCAAGCTGTATGACATATTGAGAATAAATTACATCTTGAATGATTTCTAAATAACCGTCGGAATTAGGTGGCCTATCAATAGAAGCGCTTTGAGTGTTGTATAGCGCTCCTTCTGCTCTAATGGTAAAATCTCCTAAAAATGTCACAAAGTCCGAACCTAAAACCGTTGTTTTCCTATATCCTAAATCAAAATTGCGAACCATATTAGATGTTATTGGTAAATATGCAGATTGCACACTAGGCATACGGTCTGAGCCTTTAAAATACGAAAGGCTTATGTCGCCGCCGGCAAGAGAAGTTTGAAAACGAACCCCAAGCTCTAGTTCGTTTTTAACAGGGTATTTAATCAATGGTTTTTTATCTAAGGCTAATGGAAAATCTTTTTCTCCATAAGGGATTCTATTTGGGGTAAAATAGGGACTCACAATTAATTCAACTTGATAATTTTCTCTATAAACTGTTGAAGCCAAAGATAATTTACCAATTTTTTTTCCAGTCCCAGCCTTGAACATGTAATAATAATCATATGGGTTTAGATTATCGGTTGGATTAATTGCATCTGCAGCGCCCCATGAATGGATTTGTTTGCCAATTTTAACCTCTCCCCAATTAGGATAAAATGCAAGATACGCTTCTCTTAGTTCAATAGAATGCTCGCGCGTGCTATATCTTTGCTCTACTCCTGTCACTGTTTTAAAATCAAATGATTCAAATGAAAAGCCAAAATCAAGCGACAGTAAACGAAAGGGTAGATTAATCTGAGATTGATCTGCAGTTCGAGTCATTACATAGGGATTCAACTCTCCAGATATATTCATCTGTGCATGGGCTGTGCAAATTAATAATAAGGTAAATATTATTTTATGTAATAACATCTATAGAGATAGAATTATCTTGGAAGTCGCTTTAGATTTTTCTCCTGAAAAAGGGAAGGCTTTACCCCTATATCAACCTCAACTTTATCAAAAGTCACATTGGTGGTATGTTCCTTTTGAACATTTTCAACAAAGATTTCACTCATCACATAGTAGTCTTTAACTTTTTTATGTGAGAACTTTTTTCTTTTAATTAGCTCTCCTCTTTTATCAAATGATTCCTCTTTGACTGCATTTAATGTAGACTTATTTATCCATGATTTATGTTTTAAATATGATGATTCAGCTTCAGAACTTGGTATTACTTCAATCACATAACAATCTATGCCATCAATTACTTCATCTTCTTTTCGTTCATAGTCATGTTTATCAAGATCGCGACTAGTTAGGTCTTCATAGCTTAAGTCTGATGCCATAAATGAATCGCCTTTTCGCTTAGATGAGATTCTACGGATTTTTTTAAAATCTGGAAGCCACATACGCATTTCGTCATCACGATCAGAATACTCTACCTTCAAAAAAGCAACACCCTTATCATCTTTAGGTTCTAAAAACCAAGTGATTTGTTTTTCATTTCCATCAACAGATTTGGAGATCATCTTATTTGTACGGCTTTTGCCTTTGGCATTTGTTAAAACCATTGTCGTTTCATTGCTCATATCTTTTGGTGAAGGAAGTTGATCAATCATGATTGCAATCTCTCTACCAGTTTGACTAAAGCCTGTAGCTATAAAAACTACCAATAATAGAAGTGATTGTTTCATCTTATTTCTCCTTTGATTAATCTATGCTTCATTAGTTCGGTTACTGCAGATAAGATGGTAAGCGTTCCAAGTGAAGTCGAGAGCATTGCAAATACCATTAACCCTCCAATATATTGAATAGGAACAAATGTCGAAAATACTAAGGCGCCAAATCCCATATTAGAAGCTGCATCAAGAACAATTGGATAACCCACATCTTCTACCACTTCCTTGCTGACCATTTTACTGCTAATTGTACGAGATAATCTTCTGTATTGAGAAATATAATGAATAGCAAAGTCAACGCCTACACCTATTATAATTGAAGAAAGGATCGCTGTTATATGACTGAGTTCAATACCAAAAAAACCCATAAACCCAAAATTAATTATTACTGCTGCAGTCAAAGGTACCACAGCTAATATTCCCCATAATATTCTTCGAAAGAAAAAAGAGGCCAAAATCCCAATGACCAATAAAGATGCAAAAATACTTACAAATGATGAACGAACAATAAGTATTACCAAATCCCTAAATACAACAATCATTCCTGTAACATCGATGATCGATTGATCGTTGAAGTTTTGGCTAATATGCTCATTCAATTGATTGGTATAGGTGAAAATTTGTTCAGTGGACATCACATCTGCAAACGCTGTGATGAGACCAATTTTATAATCATAATCCACAAGCGATTCAAAATCATCAGGATCTCCAGACATGGAATACATTGTAAATAGATTATTTACCTTTCCACGATTTTCTGGTATAGTTTCATATGAAGGATCATCATCCATGACAGTTCGATGCATTTGCTTAACTACATCAGCAATAGAAAAACTAGTTGAAACCTGATCATCTTGAACCATAAATGACTGTAAAGATGACATATTGGAAAGGGTGGTTGGATCTTTCAAATCCCCTTCAACGCGAACTCGGATATCAACAGTTCCATTCATCTCATCATCCATAAAGTCCATACTATCACGTATTTCCGTTCCAGGTTTGAAAAAATTGCGCATATTGACATCAACGGTTACTTTTGTTACTCCATATAATCCAATAGCAACCAAAGTTAAGCCCGTGCCTAATACACGTTTTGGATGGTTTAAAACGGCTGAACCAAGTTTATTTACTAATTTTTCAAAAAAACTGGGCTTGGTAAATGCTGAATGCTCAGTATTCCATTTTTTTAAACTAATTACAGCCGGAAGCAACATAGAGCTTAAAAACCATGCCCATGCAATACCAATTGATATTGAAATCCCATACCCAATTAAAGGCTGTATTGGCGAAGTGGTCATGATAAGAAATGCCGAAATAGTAGTAATAGTTGTGATAAATATTGGAATAAGCAAAGAGTCCATTGTTGTTGCCACTGCTTTTCGAGTATCTTTTTTCAAGCGCATTTCTCTAAAAAACTTTGATACTATATGCACCCCATCAGAATTTGCAATCGTTAGAAGAATAATTGGCATTGAGGTATTTGCTAGCGTAAACAAAAATTTATTTGATCCTGTAAAATAATATATCCACCCCATAGCACCAATCATTGAAAATAATGAAAGGATTATTACCATTAGCACCATCGCAACACCAGCTATACTTCTCAAGTTCAAGAGCAAAGTGAGCACCATAATCAACATTCCAAATCGCATTAGCTTAAATGCATCATTTCGAATAAGTCCTGGCATTATACCTGATATATAAGCATTGCCGCCATAATGAATTTCATAGCCTTCGAGAATTTTATCTGATTCTTTCACTACAACATTAGATAATAAGTCAAATTTCTCATTACTATAAGGCTGGGCTGTAATAGCAAAATATTCATCATTTTCACTAATAAATCGCTTCTTGATCGAAGGGTTTTTTAATAAATAATTTTGAATATCATCTAGCTCTGCTTGTGATAAATCGCGCGATCTCTGAAGGTTATCTACCTCCATAAAATCATCTACATTTTCAATTCGATTTGTATTGACTAGTGAAAAAACTTCTTCAATTTGATTTTGAGATTCGAGAGCTTTTGTCAGATCCCACATAACTGCAAAAGACTTGGCATTAAATATAGACTTTCCTTTTTCACCAAATGCAATGTAGATCAATTCCGTACTACCAAACTCATTTTGAATTTCATCCCAAGCAACCTTGGAGTCCAAATCAGATGGCAAAAGTTTCATCATATCATCATCAATCATAAATGAGAATGCACCAATGCCAACACCAATAGTTGCAAATAAAGATATAATAATGGATCGTATTGGGTGATCTAGGCTTTGCCTAATAAACCATCTTCTTAATGGATGGGACGAATATTTTTGCTCAAATTTGCTTGTAGTATTCTTCAACTTCTTTATCCCCCCTTATATTGAATGCTTATCGCAATAACATTTACGAACCATCAATCAAAACTTGGAACGGAAGTGTAATTCCGAAGAAAAATTTAAAAAAATTAATGATTTGACTACAAAGGATTTTTATGAATTTGATTACAGATTACAATAACTTCATCCAAGGAAATTAAATGAAAAATTCTTTCAAAACCCCTATCGTGATTTTAGCAAAGGGTTCATTTCCATCACACGATGAACCTTTAAACTATTTACTTTCAGCTGGTACATTAATTTGTACTGATGGATCAGCTAATAATTTAAGAGATTTTCAATTGGAACCTCATATCATTATTGGTGACCTCGATTCTCTTCAGTATCAAAAAACTTTCAAAGGTCTTGTTATTCATGATGCCAATCAACACAATACCGATCTTGAAAAAGCGATTGAATGGGCTATAATGAATTCTATAGATAAGTTAATAATTATTGGGGCTATGGGTATTCGTGAAGATATGGCCTATTCAAATGTATCTATCTTATATAATTTTTACAAAAAAATTGATTTGAAAATAGTTAGTGATCAATTCACGATAGAATGTATTGCTGGTGAAAAAGTTTTTAATTCTTTTGTTGGACAGAGGGTTTCTCTATTCAATCAAAATACCAATTGCCTTATTACAACAAAAAAGTTAAAATATTCTATCAATGGTAAAATTGAACCATCTTTAAATCTTATATCTAATGAATCCGTTGATGATCAATTTATTATTACAAGCTCAGAACCAATCATTCTATTTAGAGGTCATAAAGAAAATTAATAATGCACATAATTGATCTTTTCCTTATTGCTATCTATTTCATAGCAATAATCTCAATAGGCTTCTCAAGAAAATCAGGTAGTAATCAATTTAATTCACAAGACTACCTGTTAGCAGGTAGAAAGCTTAGTCTTCCTGGTTTTGTAGTTACGCTCGTTTCAACATGGTATGGAGGAATATTGGGGATTGGGGAAAATACCTATTTATATGGACTTCAAACTTGGGTGATATTTGGTCTTCCCTACTACTTATTTGCACTGCTGTTTGCTTTTTTTATTGCCGGAAGGATTAATCAATTAAAATCAGTTTCTTTACCCGATCAATTCTACCAGCGTTACGGAAAAGTAGCTGGGATTATCAGTGCTCTTTATATATTTATATTATCCAGTCCTGCTCCTTATATACTTAGCATTGGAATTTTACTAAATCAGATCACGGGGTTTAGTTATGAAGTTTCATTGCTAATAGTTACCCTGGTTTGTTTCAGTTATATTTGGAACGGAGGGTTAAAAGCTGTCATTCGTACTGATGTATTGCAATTTGCAATGATGTTTTTAGGATTTGGTATTTTATTGTTTTATAGTATGAGCCATACGGACTTTGTAATTGAAATTAATAACCTTCCTAATAATTATTTCAATCCAACTGGTGGCGCGTCAATCCAGTATATACTTGCCTGGTTTTTTATTGCCCTTTGGACATTTGTCGATCCTGGATTTTATCAAAGATGCGCTGCAGCAAAATCACCAACAACTGCTCGCAATGGCATTCTAATTTCAATTGGGTTTTGGTTCATATTTGATATACTAACCTTGCTATCAGGAATGTATGCAAGATTACTAATTTCAAATGCTGAACCTGTCTTAGCCTATACTAAGTTGGCTGAATTAGTTCTTCCGCCTGTAGCATTTGGAATGTTCTTCATTGCAATTCTATCGGTTATTATGTCCACAATAGATTCCTTTGCTTTTATTAGCGCTACTACATTTGGCAGAGATATACTTTGGAGGATTCAATCCGGAGCTGAAAAGAATCATCCATTAAATGAGAATGACATAATTCCATTAGTAAAAAAGGGGCTATTAGTCACAGGTTTGATATCATTAATGCTAGCGATAAGCATACCTTCCATTGTTCAAATATGGTACACCTTAGGTTCAATTATTGTACCGGGGTTATTAATACCTTTTCTAATATCATTCACTAAAAAGAAAATTGATATAATTACCTTGATGATTGCTCCCCTAATCATTAGTATTTTGTGGATACTAAATAAAAATATTTTTGGGAGCTATCCATTGCATATGGAGCCCTTTTACCCTGGAATATTAACTTCAACCATAATATGTTTAGTTAAATGGCTAAAGAAATAGAACGAAAATTTTTAGTTAATCCTGCCAAGCTGCCGGATAAAATAACTGGGGAAGATTACCGGCAAGGCTATTTATCAATTAATGATTCAGGCATAACACGAATTCGAATCATTGATAATAAGGCTATACTAACTATCAAATCCAAAACAATTGAAATAACTCGCGATGAATTTGAATATGATATTCCGCTAGAAGATGCACTTAGATTAATTGATTTAAGTCAAGGTGAAATCATCCACAAAACGCGTACTATAATTGAATACGATCGTAAAAAGTGGGAAGTTGATGAATTTCATGGAAATAATAAAGGTCTGTGGTTGGCTGAAATAGAATTGATTGATGCAGATGAAAACTTTATAAAACCAGACTGGGTAACTGAAGAAGTTTCTCAGGACAAGAGGTATTACAACTCATATCTTTGCTTACATCCGTATAGTACATGGTCATAAAAAAATATTTATTCATTTTTTCTTTTCTGTCACTGGTTATCGCTCAAGATAAATGGTATCAGATTCACGGCTCAAGGGAATTTTCGATTAGTGGAGTAGCAAAATTTGAAAAAGGGTTTCTCGTGGTCCATGATAATAAAAAAAAGAAGCAACCCCGAATAAGTTATTTAGATAAATCTTTTAAACTGAGAAAGCTGGTTTGGCCAGAGCCTAAGCTTCCCTATGATCTAGAAGCACTGCATAAAATGCCGCATTACTCCAATAAATTTATTGCAATGGAAAGTACCGGTAAAGCTTACTTATTTTTTGTAGACCCATTTGATTTTAGGATTGAACTACTTCAAACATTTACCCTACCTGGTATTTCTAATAAAATGAATCTTGAGGGATTAGCGGTCTTCAATTCAGCTCAAGGGCAAGTTTTTATTTATGGAGATAGGGGTTCAAGCAAAAGATCATCAACGTTGATCACAGCATTGTACGAGCCAGCAAATCATAAAATTTATGAAGTAAATAAATTTGTTATCGAATTACCATTTCCCGAAAATGATAAACGAAATATTGCAGACTTAGCTATTGATAATAATGGTGGCGTGTGGACAGCAGCTACTTCAGATCCTGGAAATAATGGTCCATTTCAAACAGCAATCTATCAAATAGGTCAAATGAGTAATGTGGGAACTTTTAACTTTAATCACCCATCCCTATTAAAACCTCTAATGATTATAGATAATCAAAAAGTAGAAGCAATGATTTTTAATAAAGAAAGGTTGATTTTAATGACAGATAATGAAAATTTCGGAGCAACTTTTTTACAAATAAAGGAGCTGTTGAATGATTAGAATTCTTATCTGTTCAATCATGTTAATTTCCTGTATGACTGGTCAATCAATTAATCATTCCGAAGTTATTGATATAAAACGAAAGGTAATGGGGGTAAAAATGAGCGGTCAAATTGATCACAGAACCACTGAAGAAAAAGGCTGGCATTATCGTCATTATGATATTGGCGGATCTTTTCCAATCGCTGAATCTTGGACGGCTGCTATTCAATACAGATCAGTTTATACACTTAAGGATGGAAATTGGGTATTAGAAAAAAGACCCCACGCTCAAATTCAAAAAACTATAAACACGAAATCAGTTAAATGGGCAATAAAATCACGGCAAGAATATCGAATGAAAGATGGTAAAGATCCAGGCCTGCGAAATAGAGTCAGGATAATGGCAAAATCAAATTCATCATGGAAAAATTTAAAACCCTATATTGGAAATGAATTTTTTTATGACATGGATATTAATAAATATAATAAAAATCGCCTGCTTATCGGTTTTGATTTAACACAGTTTCAATTTGCAACACCGAGCATTGCATTTAGACATATTACTACTCTGGCAGATGAAAAATGGAAAACAACCTACACGATGATCTTTAAAATAACTTTTTAAGTTATGAAAATTCTTATCTCTCACCTACCTAAACACAAATGGTGGGGTCATGGCACTCCTATCTATAAAGATAACCCAGCAATGAAACAAGGCATGATTCCTAATCAGGAATTAGTTGAAGTTGAGATGCATATGATGACCGAGCTCTTTAATCGCCTACCGGTTGAAGTAATAGAAGTTGATTTTCCAAATTTTCTAGATCAGCAAAATACAGATCAAAGGAAGCATGATTTTGTTTTTGTTAGAGACCTCTTTATTAGCAATCAGAATGGAAAAGTGATCATTTCAAAATTCAGCGAAGAAGCTAGGCAAGTGGAAAGCGATATTATGGAGATCATGCTTGATTCAATGGGATATGAAACCATCCGAATTCCCGATTCCATAAATGCTAAAGCTGAGGGTGGCGAATTTTATTATTGCTCTGGACCAAAAATTCTTTTTTCAGGAGCCTGTAGAAATAATGTTAAGGGCGCAGAATGGGTTGCACAGGAATTTGGTGTCAATGAATTAGTAATTATGAAATCCAATGTTTTCCATCTTGATACATTATTTACCCCGGTCATCAATAAAGATAATCAATTGGTGGCAATGATTGCCTGCACATCATTAATGGAAAAAGAATCGGCAAATGATTTGAAAGATTTTGCAGACAAGATGTCGATAGAACTTGTTGAGGTTGATCCAGAAGATTCCATTGGCACAAAAGAACAGCTCGGCGAATTTGCAGTCAACTGTTGCCCATTACCGGGTTATTTAATTGGTCCTACAAGATTCAGATCTTTAAAAGTAAATGAATTGCTTAAAGAGTTGGAAGTGATGCACATCACAGTTCCAACAACTCAATTTAGGCTAAGTGGCGGTTCTGTTCACTGCTTAACAAACGAATTATAAATCCTGTTTATTTTTCCAGCGATAGAAAAATAACATAATTATTCCCGCTACGTTTGGAAACCAGACAGCGGGATGCGACCATGAAATTCCATCGAAATAATAATTGGTAAGAGGCCAAAATAATTGGATCGGAAATAATTCTTCAGTGTGAAATGGGACATCCAAAACAATATGGAAAGGCCAAGCGAGCATTGGCCAGGCTAGCTCTTTTTTAAAATAATATATGATTCCTATAATTAAAAAAGCTATGATGAAGCTATGGGTTATATTATCCATAGCAAAAACCCATTCAGGAAATGGCTCTAGCTGAAGTAAGCCTTCAAGGGTCGGTAATCCGCTGTAGTTTAAGTTGCCATTAAATATTCTTATAATGAATAAAAGACCAAAGGATAACAGGTCTGGCATTACCCCAAAGAATATTGCAACCCATCTATACTTACGATAACCAAACAGGCCACTGCCCCACAGGGCATGACTTATAGTATCCACTAGTTGGGTTTATTCCATTTCAGAGGAATATTTACCTTGTGTAGCAAGACTGTTTAATTCAGCGCGTTTCATTAGCGCAGATTGTGCTGATGAAACATTATCATCGGAACCTTGCCATGTCTTTATTGCGGGCTGCTGAAGAGCACGTCCATAAGAGAATGATAAGTGCCACGGTTTATTATCGCCTAATAGTTGATTCATGGAATTTAAATGCGCAGTTGCATCTTCATCAGATTGTCCGCCAGATAAAAATGCAATCCCAGGAACAGCAGCAGGTACACTTCTTAGAAAACACTGCACGGTTGCTGATGCAACTTCATCAACACTGGCCCGTTCTTTTGCATCGTACCCTGATAAAACCATATTGGGTTTTAATATCATTTCTTCATACTGTACACCTTGCGAATACAATTCAGTAAATACGGTGTGTAATACCTCTTCAGTCACTACAAAACTATCTTCAATATCGTGATCGCCATCCATTAAAATTTCTGGCTCAACAATTGGAACAATATCATTGGATTGGCATAATGCTGCATATCTTGCCAAGGCATGCGCATTTGCTTTGATGCAATAATCGCTAGGGTTCAATTCAGTGATATTAATTACTGCTCTCCATTTTGCAAACCGTGCTCCTAATTTTCTATATTCGGCCAACCTTTCATCAAGCCCATCAAGACCAAGGGTAATTTTTTCATCTTCAGAGCCAGATAGATTATGTGCACCAGCATCAACCTTTATACCAGGGATAACACCTTTAGAGCTTAAATATTCAGGATAAGGTACCTTATCTTTCAAAGAGGATTGATGAAATGTTTCATCGTACATAATTACACCACTTATAAACTTTTCTAATCCATCTGCTGAAAAAAGTAAATCTCTATAGGCGTTTCTTGTCTGCTCTGTGCTCTCAGTATTGATTTGATCTAATCTTTTTCCGATAGTTCCGGTACTCTCATCTGCTGCTAGTATTCCTTTTCCAGGAGCTACCATCGCTTCGGCAACCTCATTCATATTATTTAAATTCAGGCTCATATTATATATCCTATTTTATTCTTGTTGACCAATTTCAGTAAGTAATGAACTAAACCATTCCTGGTTTATATCAAATGGCTTACCACCTTTGATTCTTTTAAAATCAATTAAACTCATTTGTTTATTATTATCATCATCGAGCCCGACCACTCCGTTTTGACCTTTGAAGGCATTTTCTGCAGCAAACATACAAGATGATTTAATTAGCTGTAAATCGTTTTCATTGGGAGCTGCGCTCCTGGCGAAGTATCCACTCTTTTGAACCAATGTTTTATCCGCGGATAGCTTATCTGTGAACTGTTTTGCAAACCACTGCCCAGGGTTCAAAGAGTCCAAAGCAACATGGCCAAATGCATCCCGCTCTACTTTCTTTCCTTCAGATTCCAATTCATTAATAATGGTATCGGTTCCAGCGCCTTCACTTAAAAAGATATTTACAGAATCTTTTTCATCCATTTTTTTTATTAAGCGTTCACATTCTGCATTGAAATCAATTGGCATTTCCGGTACATAGACCGCATCAATATCCCAACGTGCGCGATCGATCAAAATCTCTGGTAAGAATTCTCTTTTGCTTAATCTATCGCGATACTCTTTTGCAGTATAAGCTGTTAACCACCCGCAATCTCTCCCCATGATTTCATGGATAATTAGTTGCCGGGAGCTCGTAGTGTTCTCATTGGAAATATTCTCAAAGAAAATGGCTCCTTGTTCGGCTGCCGTAAAAGCACCCAAAGTTTGAGCAATCGGGAAGACGTCATTATCAACCGTCTTAGGAAGTCCTACTACTGTTAATTCGTAATTATTTTTCTTTAGATAAAAAGATAGTTCAGCAGCCATTGTATTGGTATCGTCACCACCAATAGTATGAAGGATGTCAACCTTATCTTTGATCAGCTGCTGGGCCGCAACTTCAAGAGGGTTATCCCCTTCGTTTATATATCCTTTTTCAATACAGTTTTCAATATTGGTCAGCTTGACGCGACTATTACCAATAGGGCTACCACCATATGAATTAAGTATATTGGAATTGCTCTTTACCGATTCTGGTATTCTTATGCTTTGACCGGTTAGCAGGCCTTTATATCCATTTAGATATCCTACCAGTTCAGCATCAGGGGCTAATGAATTGTAGGATTCAATTAGTCCGCCAATAGAAGCAGAAAGGCACGGTGCAATACCGCCAGCAGTTAGAAAGGCAATTTTCATAATCTAAATCTTATGCTAAAAATTAATTAAACTTTTCTAATATATTGACTAAATCTACAACTCGATTTGAGTATCCCCATTCATTATCATACCAATTAACAGTTTTTACGAAAGTACCATCAATAACTTTCGTGAATGGTGCATCGAATATTGATGAGTGAGGATTGCCAATAATGTCTGTTGATACAACTGGTAATGTAGAATATTCAACTACCGATTTCATTTCAGGGTCACTTGCAGATTGTTTAACCGTTTCATTTATTTCATCGATGGTTACATTTTTTTCTAAATGAAAAACGCTATCTACAACAGAGCCATCAGGAACTGGAACACGCATGGCTATCCCATCAAGCTTACCATTCAACTCAGGTAATACTTTACCTACCGCCCGAGCTGCTCCGGTAGTTGTGGGAATAATATTTTCAGCAGCAGCGCGACTTCTCCTCCAATCTGAATGAGGTACATCCGCTAGGCGTTGATCGTTAGTGTATGCATGAATGGTATTGATGACCCCATACTTAATACGAAAATTATCGTTTAATATCTTGGCCATGGGAGCTAGGCAATTGGTGGTACAACTTGCATTGGAAACAATTTTATGATCATTGGTTAGTCCATTATCGTTTACACCAATTACAACAGTATAATCAATTTCATCTTTAGCTGGAACAGTTAAGATGACCTTTTGTGCACCTGCGTTTAGATGCCCTTCTAATTGACTTTTTGTTCTAAATATTCCAGTAGACTCAATAACTACATCAACATCCATCTCTTTCCAGGGTAATTGACTGGGCTCTTTTTCAGCTAGCATAGTAACCGTGTTATGTGATGTGCTTAATACATCACCTTTGATTTCTACTAAATCTTTAAAAGGTCCCATCACTGTATCGTATTTCAGTAGATATGCCATAGCATCATTATCTGCAATATCATTGATCGCTACAACATCTATATTTTCTCGTTCATTTAGAATTCTGAACACAGAGCGTCCTATGCGTCCAAAGCCATTAATAGCGACGCGCATCTCAGCTCCCTTCCAATCGAGAGTAGGACTCAGCTACTTCAAGGATTCGAGATGCGAATCCCCATCCATTGTCAAACCAGGCAACGGTTTTTAATAGTTTGTTTGATGCGATCATTGTGGCTTTGCTATCAAAGAGCATGGTTTCGCCTCCGCCTATCGCATCACTAGAAACGATAGGATCCTCTGTAAATCGTATAAGGCCACTTAAATTATTTGCGCTAGCATCCTGAAAACTTTTATTTACCTCTTCTACAGATGGCATCGTTTTCATTTCGGTAGTTAAATCAATACATGATCCATTAGCAACAGGAACATTCATGGCAATCCCTGAAATTTTATTTTTAAATTTTGGCATCAATTGTGATACATATTCTGGGGCCCAGGTTTCATTTGGGATAATATTTTCTACAGCAGACCGACTACGCCTTAAATCTGACCTGACAGCATCTGCAAGAGGCTGGTCTGATGTATATGCATGAACAGTTGTCATCATCGCACGCTCAACACCAAATGCCTCATCTAAAACTTTCATCATCAAAGCGAGGACTTGGGTTGTTGATGAAGTTGTTGAAATAATTTTATCGCTAGATTGAATATCATCTTGATTAACACCTTGAATCACTATCCTATCAATATCATTGATAGGAGGCTTTGAAACCAATACGCGTTTAGCTCCGGAATCTATATGCATCTGTAATTCTTCTTTCTTACGGTAAGCGCCCGTGGAATCAATTACGATATCAATATCAAATGCATCCCAAGGTATACTGCCAGGAGCAGCACCGGGAAGCAACCTTGTAGTCTTATTATTATATATAATATCTTTTCCTTTAAGAGTGATATCTTCTTGCATTACACCATGAATAGAGTCACGCATCAATAGGTAGTGCATAGCCTCCACATTTCCAAGATCGCTGATTGCAACAAATTCAAAGCGCGGGTCATTATATCCGATTCGAAAAATATTTCTACCAATACGGCCAAAGCCAAAAAGGCCTATTCTTATTCTTTCCATTTTATTCTTATCTAATTGAAATTGAGCATCTTCATCATTAGGGCTTCCCCCATCCTTTGAATTAGAATGCGTCAACTTATAACCACAAACTTTTGCCATAATCTCTAAAGTTTTAGCTTTGACATTTTGACCGCTATTTTTGCGATTATTGCCAAACGTTGCTCGCGTGATACCTGTTTGCTTTTCCCATTCGTAATCCGTCCATGGGTATTTGCTTAACAGGTAAATAAAAGTATCTGAACGATTCATAATTATCTAATATTTATTAATTAATTTATGGTTAATTATAATTATATTAAACTATATTATACTATATATATTTATATTTATAGTATAATATAGTTTAATATTTAAATGGGTAGGTAGTAGTAATGCTTATCATTCACTCTCTCCTGCTTGAATGAATTACCTGCCCATTTTTCTATTTGTTTCTCAAATATATTAACAAGGCTCTTTGTACATGGAATCATAAACTAGATCTTTACGATAAATTGATCCTGTTTCTATATCATAGACATCACACTCATTATACGGCTTCGCATAGATATGAAAGGTAATAGAGTCTTCATCGTAAATATTTTCAACGGAGTGTACATCCGCTGGTCCATCTAAGAACCCAACCTCCCCTTTTAGCGATTCGATTCTTGTCAAAGTAAGTGGGTCGGTAGATATCAAATTATAGTTAGTAAATTGTAGAGCACCTCTTTCTACTCGCATGAAACATTTTTCCCCTTCATGGCCATGAATTGGGGCTTTTTGTCCCGATTTCCAGCACATCAAAAGCAGCTCAAAATTCTCATCCTTATAGACTAAATGGCGGGTATATTTTTTATCGCTAAACTGGACATAGTCTTCAATTTCATTATAAGGTAGTTGTGAATTTTTAAGCAATTGATAGACTTTCTCATTGGGAAAATTATTGATTGATAATTCTTTAAGTTTTTCTATTAATGCATCCATAATTAATAATTCCAGCGCATTGAGTCAGGCCCTACGCTTTGCAAGATACCCTTTTCTTTAACCAGATCTTCTAGCTCATTAAGTTCTGATGGGAGAAAATCAGTGAAATTCTCATTGCCATCTTCTGTGATCACAATAGTGTCTTCATAGCGTAAATATAAATTTTCTTCAGGTACCCACATTTGAGGATCAACAGAAAAGACATGGCCCACTTTTAAAGGCCCATTGCGGTAAGGTCCATCATCATGTACTGCGAGCCCTACAGGATGAGAAAGAACACCTCCGCCAGTAGCAATCATTTTTTCAGCAGCTTTTCTGTAGATGTTTTTTGAGAATTGATATTTTCTCATAATTGGTTCCATTTTTTCTCTGGCTTCCTTCAAGACTTGATCGGTGGTAATGCCTGGTCTTAGTATGTCCAATACCACATTTCTATATTCTAAAATAATTTGAAGCAATTCTCTTTGCCAGGGTTGATAGGTTCCACTCACGGGCCACATTCTACCAATATCGCTAACATAATATCTAAAATCTGGAGCATAATCCATTAAGACCAGATCCCCTTTTTTTAATTGGCTGTTATTGCGATAGTAATGACCATTACTGATATTTTTTACTCCTGAAGCAGTAATCGAACGATAAGCTTCCATCCTAGATCCGTTTATCAGAAAAATATATCTCGCAACGCCATCAAGCTGATATTCCCACACCCCTTCTTCCGTACTTCGTATTGCCTCAATCATTGCGAGACCAGCTAATTGCGATGCTCTTCGAATCAGGGCAATTTCTTTGGGGCTTTTCACACTTCTTAAGCTATCAATCGCAAAGGTTAAATCTTTAATTGCGATTCTTGGGTTACGGTTACGTAAGTGCTCTACTAATTTACTTTCTCTGCTAGAACGCCCATCCCAGTAATCTCTTGCGATAGATGCATTAGCAACTTCGAGCTCATAGCGACTTTGACCTTGACCTTCTGCAGGTGAAAACATGGTATAAATAACATTGCCACGCTTCAAATTAGGTGGAAAATTGTTTTTCATATCATTGGTTGACTTAACCTGGTCTACTCCAACAAGCTTCATAATAAGAGCTCCATCGCTAGCGCTAAGGATCTTACCTTCGCTCTTTTCTAATTTTTTATTGGCTGGAGGCATATACAAGGTGACTTTCTTGTTTCGGCCATCCAAAACAAGATACGCGTGAGGAGTTTCTATTCCAGAAAGATAATAAAATGCATTGGTTTGTCTAGGCATGATGTATCCATTAGGCTGTGGAAAGCCTTGTAGAATCGCTATACCATTATCACCAATTTGCTTGAACACCCCTTCCCAGCGAGTTTTAAACTCATCTGGTGGAAAATCGGTTTGATAATTGTGCTGTCCAAAAATACTTGGAAACACTAAAAGTGTAATTATCAAATACGTTGATATTATTTTATTTCTATACAATATTATCTATTTCTATTTGTCCTAAGAAAATACTGTCATTTTTAGCGCTTATCAATAATCGTCTTAAAAATAATAAATTGAGTCTTGATTTATAGAACAGTTTGCCGTTATGCTTTATGGTTCTATTTTGGAGCGATTCAATTCAAAAGAGGGAGTGTTAAATGAATTCGTTAGATTCATCAATCAAATCAAATCAATATCAATTTTATGGATTAGTTACTTTAAGATTTTTAATCGGTTGGCATTTTCTCTATGAAGGAATATCAAAACTCCTTAACCCCTATTGGTCTTCAGCGGCTTACCTATTAGACTCAAAATGGATCTTTTCTGGTATCGCTAAAACAATCGTATCAAATCCTACCCTATTAACATTTTCTGATTATATAAATATGTGGGGATTGACATTGGTAGGTGTGTCTTTGATGTTTGGATTGTTTAGTAAATACGGCTCGCTTGTCGGCATGGGCTTTGTATTGCTGTATTACTTTTTTGCACCCCCGCTGGTTGGGTTGGAATATGGCAAACCAAATGAAGGTAGTTATATCATAGTAAATAAAAATTTGATTGAAGCGTGTGCCCTATGGGTATTATACAGTTTTCCGACCAGTCAATATATTGGTATTGATCGTTTCTTAAATAATGAAACAAAAAATTAAAGGAGTAAGATGATGGCTAAGAAAAATGAAAAAAATAATAAAACTAATTTAGAACGTCGCGATCTGCTTAAAGGCCTTGCTGGTGTACCGGTTGCGGGTTTCTTCTTTCTTAACCTTTGGCAAAAGGTGCGAAGAGATAAAATAAAAAAATCAAACCTACTATCTAATCTAGTCAAAGAAAAGAAAGCACCTGCAGCGGTTAAATCATTATCAAATTCACGCCACTTAAATATAGGTGTAATTGGGTACGGTGGTCGTGGCGGGCATTTGGTTCGTGGTGCAGGATTTGCAACAAAAGGTTGGACGGATAGGGCCTCAGAAAATGCGCGAAAAAATAAACTGGATAAGCAGTTTGAAACATTTATGACCCAGGAAGATTTGAACTGTTCTTTGGTTGGTGTATCGGATTTATTTGAAGTTAGGGCAGATCAAGGAATTGATGCCTCACAGAATGAAACCAGGCCTGGAGGAAAACCGCAAAATTCAGCGATAAAATATCGCCGCTATCAAGATCTTTTGGCTAATGATGAAATAGATGCGGTGATTGTAGCAACGCCAGATCACTGGCACGCCAAAATTGTAATGGACGCAGCAAAGGCTGGGAAACATGTGTATTGCGAAAAAGGATTAACCAGAACATTTGATGAAGCTGTAGCGGTGCATGATGTCGTAAAAGAAACTGGGATTACTTTTCAATTAGGACATCAGAATCGCCAAGTTGAAGCCAATGAAAAGGCAAAACAGATTTATCAGCAAGGCTTATTGGGTCCAGTAAACTTGGTTGAAATTGCCACCAATCGTAATTCACCATGGGGTGCCTGGGTATGGGATATCCACCCAAAAGGAAATGCAAAAACAATTGATTGGGAAACATTCCAAAAACCGTCACCAAATAAAATTCCATTTGGCGAAGAAGCATTGAAGAGATTTTTTAGATGGCGTTGTTGGTATGATTATGGAACAGGTCTCTCAGGTGACCTACTATCGCATGACTTTGATGCTATCAATCAAATTATGGATATTGGTATACCAAAATATGCCTCATCTACTGGTGGTGTCTATTTCTACAAAGATGGAAGAGATGTTCCTGATGTATGGAATGCAACATTTGAATACCCAGATCATAAAGATGGTGGATTAACACTACTTTATAGCGCCACACTCTCAAGCACAAACCCGCGCGGTAATAGAATAATGGGCCATGATGCAACGATGCAAATGGGCGGACAAAGTGGTGGTGGTTCCATTCATGGTTTTGCCGTAACAGCAGATGAATTATCCACGCAATATAAGGAGAGGCTAAAAAATGGAATGATCAATCCAAGCTATCCAATTTTAACCTATTCACCCGGATCCAAAGATATTGATGGAGTGACTTCGGCTACTTCAAAATATTTTGCAAATAAAGGGCTACTCTACACCTATCGTGATGGCAAAAGAGTTGACCCTACCCATCTTCATGTAAAAGATTGGCTAGATTCCGTTAGAGATGGTACCCAGCCAAGGTGTAATATGGATGTAGCATATCATGAGGCGGTCGCTTGTGCAATGGCAACCGAATCTTACCTTACTGGTAGGCGCGTTGAATATGATGCAAAAAATCGTAAGTTGATTTAACCGATATCAATTATCATGACTAACAAAATACGTTTTTCCATCATGATGTTTCTCCAATATGCAATCTGGGGAGCATGGACAACTGCACTGGGCGCTCATCTTGAGAAAATTGGATTTTCCGGATCTGAAATTGCAGGTATCTATGGATGTATGTGGCTTGCCTGTATTGTGGCACCATTTATTGGTGGACAAGTAGCGGATCGCTTAATGCAATCTCAGCAATTTCTTGGTATCGCCCATATAGTAGGTGCTTTTCTACTGTATCAAACATCTATTCAAACAGAGTTTGCACCCATGTGGTGGTATATGATGGCGCATTGTCTTTTGTATGCTCCAACATTGGTTTTGACGAATTCTATTTGTTTTAGGCATCTAGGAAATGCAGATGAAGAGTTTGGCAAAATAAGAGTTTGGGGTGCCATTGGATGGATTGCCATTGGTTGGATAGTCACGTTTATTAGAACTAATTGGCAAACAGAAGACCTAAGCGGTATGAGCGATCTACTAATAATTGCTGCTGTGGTTTCTGCGATTATGGGAGTCTATAGCTTTTCACTTCCAAGAACAGAACCAATAAAAGATTCTCAAGATCCTCTCGCATTTATCAAAGCATTTGGTATGCTAAAGGATAGAAACTTTTTGATCTTTATGTTAGTAGCTTTTGTCGTCACGACGGAAATGCAATTCTATTATATTCCTACCGGTCCTTTCCTATTGGATATGGGAGCCACAGAGGCCTGGCTAACAGCCACTAAAACCGTTGCCCAAATTTCTGAGGTGCTAGTATTAACCTTTTTACTACATGTAGCTATAAAGAAAATTGGTGTTCGCTGGACAATGTTTATTGGAATAATGGCATGGCCATTAAGATATCTTTTATTTATGATACCAAGCTTACCAGTAATTGTTGCAGCGCTTTCCTTGCATGGGTTCGGCTATGCGTTTTTCATGGTAACAGGAAATATCTATACCAATAAAAAAGCATCAGATGATATGCGTGCTTCAGCTCAGGCCTTATTCATCTTTGCAACATGGGGTATGGGGAATTATCTTGGGACACTATTTACTGGATATATTTGGGATACGTTTAAAACGCCATCTGGTGAAACGATCTGGTGGCAATTTTTCCTAGTTCCAGCAACATTGTGCATAGTGATGGGATTAATATTTTTGGCATTCTTTAGAGATGACCCAAAAGTAACTGAAGAAGATCTGAAAGGAGTTTAAAGTCTGTGAGTCATAAACATATAGGAATAGGTTTTGTTGGTGGTGGCTTTATAACTCGATTTCATATTCAATCATTGATCGGCGTTAGGAACGTAGATGTTTTGGGTGTAATGTCTAGGACTAAGCAATCCGCGGAAGAATCTGCTAGCCTGGCACGAACAATAGGTGTTGGAAATAATGCAACAGCATATGAATCAATTACAGATATGATTGCTGATCCAGAGATACATGCTTTATGGATTTGTTCTCCAAATTTTGCCAGAGTAGAAACCTTTGAAGAAATAGCAAATGCTATTTCTTCAGGAAAAGGTGAGCTAATTGGAGTAGCCTGTGAAAAACCTTTAGGTAGAAATTACCAAGAGGCCAAAAAAGTTGTTGAGCTAACCAAAAGTGTTGGCTTATTAGATGGCTACCTTGAAAATCAAGTTTTCTCACCTTCGATCACTAGAGGAAAAGAAATTGTCTGGGCTAGAGGCGCTGCTACTACAGGTAGGCCTTATCTTGCAAGAGCCGCAGAGGAGCACAGCGGTCCTCATATGCCGTGGTTTTGGGAGGGCTCTCTGCAAGGTGGCGGTGTATTAAATGATATGATGTGTCATTCAGTAGAAGAAGCCAGATTTATGCTAACTGAACCAGGAAAGCCCAGGGATTCTATCACACCAATAAGTATTAGTGCTCATATGGACTGTTTAAAATGGCAACGACCAGAGTATGCAAAAATTCTATCAGATAACAGCGATGGAAAAACTGACTATACTAATAAACCATCCGAAGATTTTGCTCGATCCCTAATTGAATATTTAGATGAGGATGGAAATAAATTAATTGTCGAAACGACAACATCATGGTGTTTTGTTGGTGAAGGACTAAGACTTAGTATGGAGCTTTTTGGTCCTGAATATTCCATGTTTGTCAATACACTAGATCCAGATTTAAAAGTATTCTTTAGTAGAAAAGTTATCGGAAATGAAGGTGAAGATTTAGTTGAAAAGCAAAATGCTGAATCGGGCGGAATGCCGGTTGTAAGCAATGAAGCTGAAGTATATGGATACACCGCAGAAAACCGCCATATGGTTGAAAGTTTTCTTGCAGGAAAAAGGCCTGAGGAAAATTTTGATGATGGATTGGATGTAACTCGATTATTGATGGCTGCATACATGAGCGCGGAACAAGGTAAGACCATAAAACTCCCTAATTCTAATATTGAAGATTTCATACCTGCTGTATCTCAAGGCAATTGGAATCCAAAAGCTAATTGATTACAAGAATAAGTTTTATTTTATCCTTTAGCCTATTTATGGGCTGCGCTTCTGATAATAGTTGGATTGTTCTTTTTGATGGTAAAACTGTTCAAGGGTTAAGAGGCTATAAGCAATCAGGTTTTCCAGAAGATTCTTGGACAGTAACAGATGGTGCCTTAAAGAGTATTCCTGAAAATGGTATTGATTTAATTAGCATAGATGTTTTTGAAGATTTTGAACTTAAATTAGAATGGAAAGTTGAAGAAGGTGGGAATAGTGGGGTCTTCTATTTTGCTAATGAAAGATCTGATGAAATATGGCACACAGCTCCTGAAATGCAAGTCTTAGATAATATGTTTCATACTGATGGCAAGAAGTCTAAGACGTCTGCGGGAGCTTTGTATGATCTCATTGAGCCAGTTATTGAAAATGTAAAGCCTGCCGGGGAATACAATCAGGTAATAATTATATCAAAAAATAAGCACGTAGAACATTGGTTGAATGGGGAAAAAATATTAGAATACGATTATCAAAGCAGTGCAATGTGGAAGCTCGTTGATAAAAGTAAATTTAAAGATATGCCTTATTTTGCAAAAGCCACTAAGGGTTCTATCGGTCTACAAGGTGATCATGGAGAAGTTTGGTATAGAGATATTAGAATAAGAAAATTATAAATATTATGGATATCAGAAAAATGAATCAACTTAAACTCATTACATTATCATTAATCCTCATCTGCTTTTTGGGGTGCTCTTCATCAACTAATGATTGGCAAATTCTTTTTGATGGAAAAAATACTGAACACTGGAGAGGGTTTGGCAAGGAAGATTTTCCTAATGACAATTGGAAGGTAGAAAACAATACACTAAAAACTATCCCTGGACTAAAAAATACTATAGATATTATAACTAAAGAGAAATATCAGAATTTTGAATTAGAACTAGAATGGAAAGTTTCTAAAGCAGGTAATAGTGGAGTTTTTTATTTTGCTTCTGAATCGCAAAGCTATATATGGCAATCAGCTCCTGAAATGCAAGTACTCGATAATGATAATCATCCAGATGGAAAGAACCCTCTCACTTCAGCTGGTTCCTTATTCGCTTTGATTGCTCCTAATAATGGTAAGGTCAAGTCGGTTGGTAAGTTTAATAAAGCTAAAATTAAGGTTTTAAAAAATAGAGTTGAACATTGGTTGAACGGCGTGAAGATAGTAGAATATGTTTATCAAAGCAATGCAATGTGGGAGCTCGTTGATAAAAGTAAATTTAAAGATATGCCCTACTTTGGTAAATCCACCATTGGACATATTGGTCTTCAACATCATGGTGAAGAAGTATGGTATAGAAATATTAGAATACGAAAGTTATAAAATGAAAAGAAGAAAATTTATTAAAGATAGCTCATTTCTCATGGGCGGATTATCTTTACCTTTTATTGGTTCATCGCTTTTATCAGGTTGTTCAAATAAGCCTACTTTTAAAATTTCTTTAGCCGAGTGGTCTTTACACCGCGCTTTGCAATCCAAGAAAATTGATAATTTAGACTTTATCTCTCTAACAAAAACTGAGTTTGGCCTTGATGCTGTGGAGTATGTGAATTCTTTCTTTTTTGATAAAGCTCAAGATCAAAAATATCTCAATAAAATGAAGGCTAGAGCGAATGATCATGGCGTAAAAAGCTTATTAATCATGTGCGACAATGAAGGAAATCTTGGTGATCCTGATAAAAACAAAAGAAATAAGGCGGTTGAAAATCACTATAAATGGGCGGAAGCTGCAAAATTTCTTGGTT
>JAYZHP010000101.1:0-2686 GCA_036166415.1 Fidelibacterota bacterium
TCCATTGATTTTACTTCAGTCTCATTGGCGGATCTTGATTTAGATAATAGCGTTGATATAGTTGCAATTGACAAGATTGGTAATATTCATGCATTTGATGAAAATTTAGTTTATAAAAATGGTTTTCCAATAAAAGCCTCCGCTATTAGCTCTGTATTAATTGCAGATTTATTTGGCAATAGGCATCCTGAAATTGTATTTGAACAAAAGGATGGGAGTATAATTATAACGAATTATGAAGGAGGATTTTTAGAATCATTATCTTTAAATGCTGATACAAAATTGTCATCAATAGGTATTTATAATAGTAAAAATACAATAATCTTAAATAATCAATTACTAATGTATAAAGATTGGAATGGTGAGCAATATAACCGCTGGATCTACAAAAATAGCTCTCCAGATTTTTCACGTTATCTTTCAATAGATACTTTAAAAAACACTGCAAATAATATTCAATTACTTAATAATGAATTAACCTATGCCTATCCAAACCCTTCCTATGGAGAAAAAATCACCTTTAGATTACAGATTTCATCTATTCAATTAATTAAAATTAGCATTTATGATTTAGCTGGATTTCTACAAGAATCAATATCTATCCCAGTTCAAAATAATCTATCAGATAGCAGTGAGTCGACAATTGAAATACCTTGGGACACTAAAGGTATTGAATCTGGTATTTATTTAGCAAAAATACATGTTTCAAACGGAAATAATTCTGCCGAAAAGATACTCAAGCTAGGTGTTATAAAATGAAAATTATTCATTTTATAATTTTTTCTACGATCATTTTTTCTCAATCTCAATACAATCATCCTGAATTAGATTGGCGGACTTTTGAAACTGAACATTTTAGGGTGCATTATTATTCACAAACAGAAGTATCGGCAAGAAGAGGAGCTTTTATAGCAGAGCAGATTTATGACCCAATAGTGTCACTCTACGATTATAAGCCAATTGATAAAACAGATATTGTTTTTACTGATACTGATGATATATCAAATGGTGCAGCTTATTTTTATGATAACAAAATAATTATTTGGACCAGCCCATTAGACTTTGAGCTAAGAGGGTCTCACCGTTGGCTTCAAAATGTTATTACACATGAATTTGCTCATATTGTATCAATACAAAGTGCCCAAAAGTATGGTAAATCTATACCTGGTGGCTATTTACAATGGATTGGGTACGAAAAAGAAAAAAGACCAGATGTGCTTTATGGGTATCCAAATGTGTTGATAAGTTATCCTATACCAGGCACCTCAGTACCTCCATGGCTAGCGGAAGGAGTTGCTCAATTTATGTATCCCAATGCAGATTGGGATAATTGGGACACTACTAGAGATATGATACTAAGAGATAATGTACTTCATGGAAATAATTTATCTTGGAACGAAATCAATACCTTTGGTAAGCGTGGAATAGGTAACGAGTCCGTATATAATACAGGATATGCTTTTATTAAATATATAGCTGTTAAATATGGCCATAATACATTGAAGGAAATATTAAGCTCATTAAGTAAGCCATTTAATTATTCAGTAAATAAAGCTATTAAGGACGCCACAAAAAAGGATGGAACAATAATTTTCAATGAGTTCAATAAAGCGATTGAGGAAAGATATAATACACTTACAAATAGTATTGAAAAAAACAAAAATTTTCCAAAAATAATTGAAGATAAAGGAACTGCAAATTTATTTCCCGTATGGAATGATTCAGGAAATATGATTGCCTATCTTTCAAATCAAAATCACGACTTCTTTAACTCTACAGATTTATTTCTATATGATATAAACACAACCAAAAAAATCAAAATTGTGGATGGTGTAAATTCATTGCCGTCTTGGAATGCAAATAATATCATTTATTCAAAAAAATCAAAATTTCCAAATAAGTATGGTTCAAAATATTTTGATTTGTATGAATACAATATCAAAACTAAAAAAGAAAAGAGATTAACAAGAGATGCTAGAGCTTTTTCACCAGCATTTAGTAAAAAAGATAGTGCAATATTTTATCTAGCAACATCTGATGGTACTCAAAATATTTATAAGATTGATCTACTATCTAAATCTTCAGAAAAAATAACAGATTTTAATAATCATGAAATATTAAATAATTTAAAATTTGATAGCTTTAATAATCGTTTATTGTTTGATGTAACGGATAATCATTTTAAGAATATTCACTATATTAATTTAAATGATAGCACTAATGGAAAATTTATTCATAATGAGCTTTGGGATTCTAGAAATGCAGATGTGTTTAAAAATGGAGTTGTTTATAGTGATGACAAGACCGGTATTTTTAACTTATACTATATCGATAATAATAAGCAAGGATACATAACAAACCTTAAAGGCGGCGCCTTTATGCCTGATTTTCATAAAACGGGAAAGATTGTTTATTCGCATTATGAAAAGGGTAAATACAATCTTGCAATTATAGATTCAATTGAGATAATTAATAATTCAGTTATAGGATATGCTAACAAATATTATGAAAAAAATCGAAGATTATTAGATCCTATAGATGGGTCGCTAAATGATAGTTCAATTAAATACATTGATCATTTTCCCCCTATGTTTTTAATGCCCCGTGCTACCATGGATTATGGAAAAATTAAATTTGGCACTTACTTTTACTCATCTGAAATTATTGATAAGGTTAATTTGATTGG
>JAYZHP010000102.1:0-4387 GCA_036166415.1 Fidelibacterota bacterium
TAATTCAAAAAGGAATCGAAGAAATAAAATTTGTTGAAGGAAGAATGGAGCTATTTAAAACAAAAGATAAAAAAAATATAGTTATTGATTACGCTCATACTCCCGATGCATATGTCAAAGTTTTAACAACCTTAAAAGAGATGGTACCAGAAAAAAATAGTATTCATATTTTATTTGGCTGCGGTGGAAATAGAGATAAAATAAAACGGCCACAAATGGGGAAGATTGCTGAAGAATTCTCTGAAAAATTATGGATAACATCCGATAATCCAAGATATGAAAATATAAAAGATATTAATTCTGATATCACAAAAGAAATGGTTGGAAATAATTTTGAAATAATTAAAGATAGAGGCACTGCATTAAGCGCAGCTATTAATGAAATAGATAGTGGCGATTTACTTGTAATCCTTGGAAAAGGAAGAGAAAACTTTCAAGATATTGAAGGTAATAAATTTCCATATTCAGATATAGAAATTATTGAGAGTTATTTATGAGAATAAATCTTCCAAACTCAAATACTTTTTCTAAAATCTTCAAAAAAACTATTAATCAAGAAATAAATGAAGAAATTAATGGAATAGCAACGGATAGTAGAGAAATTCAAAAAGGTGATTTATATATTGCTATTCAAGGTGAAAAAGTTGATGGGCACTCATTTCTCGATCAAGTATTTGAAAATGGCGCTCTAGCAGCTCTCGTTTCAGAGCCTAATGATCAAATTAATGGAGATCAGATTAAAGTTTCTGATACAGTTAAATCAATTGGAAAAATTGCTACTGAATGGAGAAAACAATTTGAGATTCCTATAATTGGCATCACCGGAACAAATGGTAAAACTTCAACAAAAGAATTACTTCGGCATATTCTTTCATCAAAGTTTGATATTCATGCAACCGAAGGAAACTATAACACATCAATTGGACTACCTCTCACCTTATTACAATTAACTGGTTTCCATGGGGCATCAATATTAGAAATGGGTGCAAATCAAAATGGTGATATTGAATTATTAGCTAATATTGCCAGGCCAAACTATGGACTGATAACAAATATTGCACCTGCCCATCTGGAAGGTTTTGGAAGTATAGAATCCGTTGCAAAGACTAAGGCAGCTCTATTTGAGAGTATGAAAGATGGCACTGCATTTGTAAATAGCGCCGATAGAAGAATAAAAGAAATTAAAATACATGGAAATTCTATTTCTTTTGGACTCAACCCTGATTGTGACTATCCTGCTGATCTACACTATGAAGAAGATGGAACAATTACACTAACAATAAACACTGAAGAAATCCCCACTTCTTCATCCAATCTATCCTTTGCAAAGAATATCATTGCATGCTGCGCAATAGCTAGAGAGCTAGATGTTGAATGGGATGCTATTAAAGATAGGATATCAACTTTTTCTCCTCCTAAGGGGAGATGCGAGATAAAGAATAATGGCGCTTATGTAATTATTGATGACACCTATAATGCAAATTTAGAATCAACATTAGCTGCTATTGATTATCTTAGCGCATTTAGCGGGGAGGGTAAAAAGATTTTTGTTTTTGGTGATATGCTTGAGCTAGGAAACCTATCAGAGTATCAGCATATAGCTGTTGGGAAAAAATGCGATGAATCAGAATTATCTGCCGTTTTAACCTATGGAAAAGAAACATTAGCAACAAATAGCGCAATTGAAAATATAAATATAAATCAACATTTTAATTCTAAAGATGAACTGATTGATTGTCTTAATCAAATAATTTCATCAAATGATAAAATCTTAATTAAAGGATCAAGAGGAATGAGAATGGAATCAATCGTTGAAAGAGTATTGGATATCTAATGCTTTATCATTTTCTATATTCATTAAAAGATACATTTTCACCTTTAAATATTTTCCAATATATAACTTTTAGAAGCGCTTCTGCTGCCATTTTAGCTCTAGTAATAAGTTTCATCCTCGGACCGGCCATTATACGAAAGCTTCATCAATATCAAATTGGTGAGGAAATACGTGAACATGGCCCGGAGAGCCATAAAAAAAAGAGAGGCACTCCAACTATGGGGGGGGTAATTATCCTTACAGCAATTATCCTCCCCACCCTTCTGCTCGCAGATTTGAAAAATCCATTTGTTCAAATAATTATGATATCAACAATATGGATGGGTTTAATTGGTTTTTTAGATGATTATTTGAAAACGATAAAGAAAATAAAAAGTGGACTTGTCGCCAAATATAAGCTTGCTGGCCAAATTTCCCTTGGAGCAATTATTTCTCTTTGGATATATAATACACCAGCATGGGATAATATTAGAACTGTAACATCACTCCCTTTCTTTAAAGATACGGTGGTTGATTTTGGATTACTATATCCATTAGTAATCATATTAGTTGTAACTGGATCTTCAAATGCAGTAAATCTGACTGATGGATTAGATGGTCTTGCGTCGGGATTGCTAGCAATCTGTTTTACAGTTTTTTCTGCAATTGCGTATATAAGTGGACGCGTAGACTTTTCAGATTATCTCAATATTATTTATCTACCTGGCTCAGGGGAGCTTACAATTTTTACTGCTGCTTGCGTTGGCGCATGTATTGGGTATCTGTGGTTTAATGCTGCTCCAGCAGAGGTTTTTATGGGAGATGTGGGTTCTCTATCAACTGGCGCTGCGCTAGGAACGCTTTCCATACTATTAAAAAAGGAATTTTTACTAGTAATAATAGGTGGTGTCTTTGTTGCAGAAGCATTATCTGTTATTTTGCAAGTTGGCTACTATCGCTATACTAAAAGAAAGTATGGGGAGCCAAAAAAACTTTTTCTAATGGCTCCCTTTCATCATCACTTTGAATTAAAAGGATACCCAGAATCTAGAATTGTAATAAGATTTTGGATAGTTGGACTTCTTCTCGCTCTATTAACATTAACAACATTTAAAATTCGCTAATGAATATCAATAGAAAAGAAAGAATAAATCTCCAATCCCAAAAAATAACAATCATTGGAATTGGTGAATCAGGTAAAGGAGCAGCTCTTCTTTCTAATCAGTTAGGCGCAAATGTATTCATAAGCGACAAAAACGTGAATTCTAATAATATATCTTCTAGAGATAAACTGATAGAATTAGGAATTGATGTTGAACTTGGAACTCACTCAGATAAAATTTATGATTCCGAACTTTGGATCATATCCCCTGGCATAGCTCAGAGTTCTGAAATTGTAATGAATGCGCTAAATAAAGGTATAAAGATTATTAGTGAGATTGAATTCGCAAGCTGGTTTACTGATAAACCAATCATTGGATTAACCGGATCTAATGGCAAAACTACTACTGTCAACATCCTTTACGAAATACTACAAACAGACAATTACTCTCCTGTTCTCGCTGGAAATATGGGATTTGCCTTTTCGAGAGCAATATTAAATGATATGAATAAAAATGTAGATGATAGGATTTATATATTAGAGCTTTCAAGTTTTCAATTGGAAAACATTATCCATTTTAAACCGTTTATTTCAATCCTATTAAATATTACACCAGATCATCAAGATAGATATAGTAATATGGATGCTTATGTTGAAGCCAAGCTGAATATAACTACTAATCAAGATGAATCAGATTTTTTGATTTACAATGCTGATGATCCAATATTAAATGATAAATGTAAAAATACTAATCCAAAGAAATTTAGCTTTGGCCTAAAAGATGACTCTCATAATCTTCTAACTGCTAATAAATATAATGTATTTGAAGGAAAATCTCCAATTATAGATCTTCAAGAAATAGCTCTAGCTGGAAAACACAATATTTCAAATATATTAGCTGCTGCAACTACTGCAAAAATTCTAAATGTAACTAATAATCAAATTTCAATGGCAATTTCTAATTTTTCAGGAATTGAACATAGATTAGAAAAGGTAGTAATCAATAATGGCGTGGCTTACTATAACGATTCTAAAGCAACAAATATTGAATCGGTCATTGCTGCCATCCAATCATTTTCAAGCTCAATTATATTAATACTTGGAGGTAAAGATAAAGATAACAACTTTCATGAATTGATACCCTTTATTAAAGAAAATGTTAAGAAAATTATTTCATATGGACAGGCTAGTAATAAAATATCTATTGCGCTCAGGGATGCGGTAGAGCTGGATCAGGTATTCAGCCTCAGGGATGCGGTAGAGCTCTGTCAAAAAAGCGCAGCTCCTGGAGATACTATACTTTTATCTCCAGGCTGCGCTAGCTTTGATCAATTCAAAAATTATGAAGAGCGTGGAAATGAATTTAAAAGACTAGTTAACGAAATGGCGCAAGCATGAAACAGCTAGATATTATCATAAAAAAATACGATAAACACCTACTCTGGCTGATATTAATTCTATGTGGAATTGGT
>JAYZHP010000103.1:0-3530 GCA_036166415.1 Fidelibacterota bacterium
GGGGCCGTAGCTCAGTTGGGAGAGCGCTTGAATGGCATTCAAGAGGTCGTCAGTTCGATCCTGATCGGCTCCACATTAAAGAAGAAAAAATGGAAGATAAAAAACCAATACAGCCAACAGAGCCAGCGGCTCCCAGCGCTCCAGTTTCATCAGAGCCTGCAGAATTTGCCTCAAAACATGTTCGCAGTAACATAGCACCCATATTGTTTATTATTCAAAGCGAACAATTAATACTTCAGCGAACAGATCAAAAAGCGTTTACGCTTATGTCGCTGTTAGGTGTATTCATGGTCTTTTTTATAGTGCACTTTCCAAAAGTAATTGCTGCGGCTAATTTTAATTTATTAAGTGGATTAATGGTTTTTCTATATTTTATTGCTGCCACTTTAGGTCTCATTAATCTAATGCTGGTTATTGTTCCGAGAGTTCGTAATGATATGGGGCACGATGAACTTCCAGATGTCAATATAACTTTCTTTGGTGGCATCACTCAGTTTGCTAATGTTATTGATTTTGCTAAGTATTTTGCAGAGACCACTGATGACAATGAAAATACATTTAAAATGTTTTGTGCCCAGTTATATGCGCTAGGTCATATTAATTCCTATAAAAACCTTCACATGAGAAGGGCTATCATATTTTTTGGAATTGCTATATTAAGCGAATTGATTATTATTATGTTAATGACCTGGGGTCTTACCTGGTCCGCACTATTTAGATAGATGTCAGAATCAAATATTGTTTTCTCTACTGATTCTGATTTTAATAGAAAGCAAGATTCCCCCAAGCAAAACACTCATTCTACTAAGCAAAATCTGAGAATTCATCTTGATAGAAGAGGGGGAGGAAAAATTGTTACCTTGATCAAAGGTTTCAAAGGAACAAATAAACAGATATCAACCCTATGCAGTCAGTTAAAGAAAAAATTCTCTATTGGCGGTACCTGCAAAGATGGAATAATCTTGTTGCAGGGTAATATTCGAGATAAAGCTATAGATTTTTTAATTGATAGCGGGCATACGGCAAAACCATCAGGCGGATAACAAAAACTGACTGCTTTTTACTAATTTTAATTCGATATAAATTATAAAATATTATTTAGGTGTTTTTAATGAATTCAAGATTAAATATTGTATTATTTGCCATTATCATCCTTGCCTCATGCGCTGAAAAATCTTCAGATGGAAGTAAGGTTACATTTCTAGTAACTGGAAATGTTAGGGGTCAACTTGACCCCTGCGGATGAAAAGCAAATCCCCTAGGCGGTCTGCCTAGAAGAGCAACATATATCAATCAAGTTAAAAAAAGCGGTGTTGACCCTATTTTAATTGATGCTGGCGATTCTATGTTTGAAAGCTATTATTTACTTAAAGGAAAAGAAGCTTCTGCAAAACTAAGAGCAAAAACCGTCATGGAGCATACTGCTAAAATGGGTGAGTATTATTACAATGTCGGTGTTCAAGATTTTTCTGCTGGTCTTGATTTCATCAAGCAGATCAAGAACACTAGCAATGTTTATTTTCTATCATCAAATATTTATGATGAAAACACCAACAATCTTCTATTCAATGATCACAAAATCCTTGAACGCGATAATTTAAAAATTGGAATTTTTGGAGTTGCACGAGAACTTCAAACTGATCTGAAGGGTGTAAGGGTCGAAAATTATATTGATGTTGCTGCAGAAAAAATTCAAGAATTAAGATCTCAAGTTGATCTACTGGTAATGTTAATTAATGCAACAAAGAAAGATTACGATCCCTATATGAAAAGCTTTGCTGGTGTTGATTATATTTTTTCAAGCTTAGAGACATCGCAAACAAGACCTGAAATTGAACAGCCTCTTGGCAAGCCGTATCAATATCAATTAGGTATCCAGGGAAAAAATATAGGTCGTTGTGATATTTATATTGTGGATAAAACCAAGCCCATTAGAGATGTCAGTACGCAAATGGCGATGATAAATTATTTTTCCCATCGCTTAAATAAATTGCAAGAGAAAGACCCAAAACGCAAAATTGAAGATATATATAAAAATAGCCCCAATGTTCTCTCTACAGTAGAACGCCTTCGTACAGGTATAGAATCTGCAAAATCTACCCTTAGCAAAACAGTCAACCGTTCTTCCTTTAAGCTAATAGCATTAGATAGCTCGGTTCCTAGCGAGAAAGCTATTTTGCAATCTGTGAATGAAGTTTTAGAAACTTGCACTACGCTTGATAAAAAATCTGCTAAAAACACTCCTTAAATGAATTACAGAAATCCAATTATTCAAGCTGGAATACTGGTTATCATATCTAGCTTAATTGGTATAGTCGGTAATGCCGCTAGTTCGAATTCAATACCTTTGCTAGCGAAAAAGCTTGAACAGGCATCAGAGTTAGAATTATCATCTCAAGATCCAGTTTTATTAACTATCTCACTTGAACAGGCTAAATCTTTTTTTGAAAAAGACATCCTATTTTTGGATGCAAGAGATGAAGTATACTATGAGCAAGGTCATATTAAAGGTGCGATGAAAAATATTTTCTTAATGGAGTTAATATTTAATATTGAATCTATTCAGTCCAAATCAGATCCATTGGTAGTGTACTGTGGTGATCCAGGTTGTGGCGATAGTGAAGATTTAGCTTATGATTTACAAGATTATGGGTTTAAAAAACTTTATGTTTTTAAGGGTGGTTGGCTAGAGTGGTCTGCATCGGGTTATCCTAGTGAAGATAGGAATTAATGATGGACTTTTTTAAAGGACCTGTTGTTCTTATTAGTAGACTTATTCTAGGTGCTGTATTTATTTATGCGAGTTTAGATAAAATTATGAATCCCGATGATTTTGCTAAAGCCATAGGCAATTATCATGTACTTCCATTTGGTTTAGAGAATTTATTAGCCCTTGTGCTGCCTTGGGTTGAACTGCTTACTGGTCTATGTTTAATTATTGGCGTAATGGTTGATGGAGCTACGGTATTAATCATTTTAATGAATATAGTATTTATTTTTGCTATTTCGCAGGCACTCGCAAGAGGAATCAGTATAGAATGTGGCTGTTTTTCAGTAAGCAGCGAAGGGGGTGATAATATAGGGTTACAAACCATAATAAGAGATATCGGATATTTACTATTAGCGTATGTAGTTTATTATCGTCAAGAAAGGAAATTTGAATTCTTTCCAAAATCTGATTGATTTACCTTTGCTATACGTTTAATTTTTGACCCTTTAATGCGAGAGTAGCTCAGCTGGTAGAGCACCACCTTGCCAAGGTGGATGTCGCGAGTTCGAATCTCGTCTCTCGCTCTTCAATAAGCCTCTGTTTTATGACGGAGGCTTTTTTGTATCAAGTATATCGGAAATAATCAGACATATCTTATGGATTATTAAATTATTTGGTATGTACATTCTTAATAATAGAGCTAAAGAAAGGATCATCTTATGAAAAAAATAATAACGCTATTTTCATTTCTAATATTATTTTCTTGTGAGGAAGAAAAAAGTAGTGATAGCGCTGATAATTCTGCTCAAACCAAAAGCTG
>JAYZHP010000104.1:0-2947 GCA_036166415.1 Fidelibacterota bacterium
TGGCAGATCGACACCTGTTGAGCTTGATTTTTTACAGGTAGAAATAGAAAAATAAATAAAAAATTATGGCAGCTAAAAAAATATCAAGTTATATCAAATTACAAATTCCTGCTGGACAAGCTAATCCAGCACCACCTGTTGGTCCTGCGCTTGGGCAGCATGGTGTTAATATTATGGAGTTTTGCAAAGCATTTAATGAAGCCACAAAAGAGCAAACTGGAATGATTATCCCTGTTGTAATTACAGTTTATGTGGATAGAAGTTTTACATTTATAACAAAAACTCCTCCAGCAGCTGTTTTATTAAAGAAAAAAGCTGGTGTCCCTAAAGGATCTGGTGAGCCAAATAGAGAAAAAGTTGGCAAGGTAACAAATAAAGACCTCAAAGAAATTGCTGAAATGAAAATGAAAGATTTGAATGCCAATTCCATTGAGATGGCTATGGAAATGATTAGAGGTACAGCTAGAAGTATGGGCCTTGAGGTTGATAATTAAATGAAATTGACAAAAAATAGAAAAAAAATTAAGTCCGAGCTTCAAGCAGAAAAAAAATATTCTGTAGCAGATGCGGTAAAAATGGTAAAATCATTTAAATTTACTAAATTTGACGAATCAATAGACTTGGCAATTAATTTAGGGGTAGACCCTAGGCATGCCGATCAAAATATAAGATTAACTACCTCGCTTCCGCATGGTACAGGTAAAGAGGTAAAAGTTTTAGTTGTTACTCAAGGCCCCAAGGAAAAAGAAGCTAAAGATGCTGGGGCAGATTATGTTGGTAAAGAATTTTTAGATAAGCTTAAATCAGGATGGGATGATGTCGATAAGATTGTTGCTACACCTGATATGATGCCAGAACTAGGTAAGCTTGGAAAAGTATTGGGACCTAAAGGATTAATGCCAAATCCAAAAAGTGGAACAGTTACAACTGATATTTTAAATTCTGTAAAAGAGATCAAAGCAGGAAAAATTGAATTAAGAGTAGAGAAAAACGGCATCGTTCATGTTCAATGCGGTAAAAGTTCATTTGACGAAACTGCCCTTGAGGAGAATATTAAAACAGTTTATGAAACAATTATGAAAGCCAAACCGTCATCTGTAAAGGGTACTTATTTTAAAAAAATGACTATTTCATCCTCAATGGGCCCCGGAATAAAGATTGACCACGGAAATATATAAGATTATGCCAAGTACAAAAAATATTAATCAGCTAGAAGAGTTAACGGATAAGTTAAGTAGAGCAAAGGCGATCTATATCACTGAATACTTAGGGTTAAATGTTGAAGATATTACAAAACTAAGAAAAGATTTCCATTCTAGTGAAGTTGAGTATAAGGTTACAAAAAATACACTTCTGAAACTTGCTGCAGAAAAAAATAATTTAAAAGGCTTGGATCAGTATTTAAACAAATCTACAGCGATCGCACTATCTTACGATGACCCAACAAGCCCTGCGAAGGTGATTAAAAATTTTACTAAAGAAAATGATTTACCAGAAGTTAAAGGAATAGTTTTTGAAGGAGAAGTTCTTGATGGGAGCGAATTTAAGAGATTTGCAAATATCCCAACCAAGGAAGAGTCGCTTGCTAAAATGATAGCTCTTCTTAGGTCTCCATTGACTAAGGTGGTATGGGCTTTAAAATCACCAATGTCCAATTTTGGAAATATTTTAAATAATTTAAAAGATAATAAAAGCAATTAAGGAGCAAAAAGATGGCTGAAACAAAAAGAGCTGATGTTCTTACATATCTAGAAAACGCAAATATGATCGAAATTTCAGAATTGATTACTGAAATTGAAGAAAAATTTGGCGTTACTGCTGCTGCACCAGTAATGAGTGGTGCACCTGCAGCTGGCGGTGGGGAAGCACAAGCAGAAGAAAAAGATGAATTTGATGTTACGCTTACATCTGCTGGTTCATCAAAAATAAATGTTATTAAAGCCGTAAGAGGAATAACTAGCCTTGGATTAAAAGAGGCAAAAGAGTTAGTTGATGGTGCCCCAAAAGTGTTAAAAGAGGGTGTAGCTAAATCTGAAGCAGAAGAAATGAAAAAGCAGCTTGAAGAAGCTGGTGCATCAGTAGAGTTAAAGTAATAGACTTTAATTCTTATTTTTTTCATACAATTAAATTTTATAATTTTATAAATGGAGGCTTAATTGGCTACCACGTCCAATACGTACGCAGACCGCATATCATTTGAAAAAACTAAATCTGAAATACAATTTCCTGATCTTTTAGCTGTTCAAATTGATGCATTTCAATCATTTATTCAAGAACATGAGCCTGAGGATGAAAGGTTGAATATAGGGCTGGAAGAGGTCTTTAAATCAGTTTTCCCGCTTGAGGATTCACATAAAAATTACGTTCTAGAGTATAAAAGCTATTTTTTAGGATTAGCTAAATACACCGCAGAAGAATGTATGGATAGAGGACTAACTTTTTCTGTTCCCTTGAAAGTAAGATTAGTTCTACATATAACTAATGAAGATGATAGAAGTAAGTATGATCAATCTATAGAGCAAGAAGTTTATTTTGGCAATATTCCTTACATGACAAATAAAGGAACTTTTGTTATTAATGGAGCAGAGAGAGTAATAGTTTCGCAGTTACAGCGTTCGCCTGGTGTTTTCTTTGATCAGTCTATCCATCCCAATGGAACAAAGTTATTTCAGGCTAGAATTATTCCATTCAGAGGATCCTGGGTAGACTTTACCACGGATATTAATGATTGCCTTTTTTGTATTATAGACAGAAGAAGAAAGTTTCCTGTCACAATGTTATTACGGGCACTTGGCTATTCAACTAATGCTGATATTTTTAAAGCATTTAATTGTATTGAAAAATTAAAGTTAAATAGCGCTGAAATCGATTCATATATTGGATCGACTGTCGTTGATGATGTTATTGATCAAAAAACTGGAGAAATTTTTCTAGAAGGTGGCGTTGA
>JAYZHP010000105.1:0-10610 GCA_036166415.1 Fidelibacterota bacterium
TTTCCCAATTGGGGCAAAATCATTTTCTCGTGCTATACAAATGGGTGCTGAAATATTTTACCATTTACAATCTATATTGAATCAACAAGGATATTCAACGGCAGTTGGAGATGAGGGGGGCTTTGCGCCAAATCTGAGATCCAATCAAGAGGCTATTGATGTTATCCTGGAAGCTGTTAATAACACTCCATATAAAGTAGGAAAAGAAATTTTTTTAGCACTAGACGTTGCTGCAAGTGAATTATTTACTAATGATAAATATCGCTTGGTTTCTGAGCATAAAAATCTATCAAATGATCAGATGATTGATTATTTATCTAGCTTAGTTAATCAATATCCAATTTTATCGATTGAGGATGGTTTAGATCAAAATGACTGGGTTGGCTGGAAAAAGCTCAATGCATCAATTGGTGATAAATGTCAAATTGTTGGTGATGATCTAACCGTAACAAATAAAGTGCATCTAGCTAAATCAATTGAACAAAAATCTATGAATGCAATTTTAATCAAATTAAACCAAATTGGAACAGTAACTGAAGCAATTGAAGCAATTGAACTTGCTAATAAACATAAATTTGGGTCAATTATTTCACATCGCTCCGGAGAAACTGAGGATACAATAATTGCAGATTTTTCTGTATCAATGGGTACTGGACAAATCAAAACAGGTTCTTTGTCTAGAACAGATAGGGTTGCAAAATATAATCAATTGCTAAGGATTGAAGAGCAATTAGGGGCTAAGGCTATATTTGCAGGTGCAAAAAAATTAGCGATTAAAATAAAATGAGAAGAGGACAAAAAAGAAAGGGTTCTCTTAATAGCAGGGTGAACATTCAAAATAAGGTTATCAAATTAATGTTATTGCTAGGCTTGTTGGTGCTTTTGATTACGTTCTTTTTTGGAGACCACGGATTATATCACCTTTATACTTTAAAATCAGAACGAAAAAGGATTCAAGCAGAAATCGATTATTTACGGAATCAAAGAATTACACTAGAAGATGAGAAAACTAGATTGAAGACTGATTATAAGTATATTGAAGAAATGGCTAGAGAAAAGTATCGTATGGCAAAAAAGCGAGAGAAGGTATTTAAGGTTATTGAAAAGAAAGAGGACTAATCTTTTTTTACATCTTTACCTAATCGCTTACTATATGTATACAGCTGATCTTTTTCATCATCATTAAGGGAATCAAACCCATCGCTACTAACCTTATCTAGAAGCTGGTCAACTTTTTTTTGTAAACTAATAATATTAGCTTTTCGTCTTTCAGATTTTCTATCCCTAGTCTCTGCAATCTTATAGTTTAAATACATTGTTGCTCTATATTTTAGATTAGGAAATCTAAGATAGACAAACCCAATGATCATTCCAGATAGATGTGTAAGGTGACTGATATTTGATCCTGAAGTATCAATTGATGATGCAAATGCCATGACTGCAAGAATAATTACAAAATATTTGACTTTAATCGGAAATAAAAAATATATCAATACTTTTCTATTTGGGAACATTAATCCATAAGCTAATAATATTCCATAAATAGCACCACTTGCTCCAATAAGTATGCTATAATTATTACCATAATTGAATAATAACCATATAATCCCTGATCCAATTCCAGTAATAAGATAATATTGTAAAAATTTTCTACTTCCCCATATTGATTCCATTTCAGTCCCAAACATCCACAAAACAAACATGTTCATGAAAATATGGAAAAAATCTCCATGTACAAACATATATGTAATTGGTTGCCATAATTTTGGACTAGATGACAGCCCTAAGCTTAGTAGATCAAACTGATTGACCATAAAATATCTAAGTAGGAATAAAACAGCATTTATTGAGATCAGGGCTTTAATCACATCGGTAAATCGTTGCGACTTAATAGGGTAGTTACTATGCTCAGATTGAAATTGATATCTCATGATTCAAAATATAATAATATTTTATATTAATTCATTGTTTCTTTAATAAACTGCAATGATTTTAATTGACCTAAACCGTCAAAATGTATTTGGAGACATGTGTTTAAATAACTGGAAATAATATTTCTATCTTTTGAGGAAAGAATAATATTTTTCTCAATTCCAGAATCACTGTTCTCAAAACAATCAAAGACTTCTTTTGAATTTGAAGATTTATATGGATTTGGAAGTGGGGTGTTGTCTACATCTGTTTGCGTAAAGTCTGGTTTAAATCCTAGTTTATTTAAAATCTGATATTGATAATACCAAAATGTTAGATTGTCATTTCCTGTATTATTTTCTATAGATAAAAGCGCTTTAAATAATTCATCATAGAGACTTTCATGGGGATCATTCTCACTTAAACATCTTTCCGTCAATTCCATTAATGCCATGCAATATGATATTTTTTTAAAATCTTGTGTAATATTTTTCCATGTATTTATAAAGCTTGATTTTGAAATAGTCTGCAGATTTTTTGTGGGTTTATAATAATAAACTATGTCCAAACAGTTTGCTGGCTGAAAATGTGAGCTTCTAGGTGATTTTTTTCTTCTAGCGCCATGGACAATAAAACTAAGTTTTCCTCTATTTTTTACAAAACATTTCGCAATTATACTGCTTTCGCCATAAGGAAATCTTTTGAGAACAATGGCATTAGAATTACTGATCATTTTGTTTTAATCAATAGGCTTTTGCAAAAATCACTTCATGCTTGGCTGGTTTTCCTGAATATATACATAGAAGGTCTTTAGGGTTTTCATTAACAGGTATAACGCGGATCGTTGCTTTTGTTTCATCTTTAATAGCCTGCTCAGTCTTTGCATCGCCATCCCAACCGCACTTAATAAAACCGCTATTTTTTTTGATTAAATCTTTAAATTCATCGTAACTGGTGACCGAATAAGTATTGTCGTCTCTGAATTTTAACGCCTGACTGAATAAAGCTTGCTGAATTTGGTCAAGCAAGATTGGAACCTGTGTAACTAATTCATTTTTATTTAGCTGCTGCTTTTCTCCATTATCTCTTCGGGCAACCATTGTGCTATTTTTTTCTATATCACGCAGTCCAATCTCAAGCCTTAGCGGCGCTCCCTTCATTTCCCATTCATTAAATTTGTAGCCAGGGCTTTCTTTTCTCCAATCTTCATGAATTCTGATTTGATTTGCTTTTAGCTCACTTAGAATTGGATCGATGTATTCTTTAATTATTTTTATTTCATCATCGTTTTTAAATATTGGTATAACAACTACCTGGTAAGGGGCTATATTAGGTGGAAGTCTTAATCCTTTTTCATCTCCATGAGCCATGATTACTCCCCCAACCAGCCTCGTGCTTACTCCCCAACTTGTAGCATAAACAAATTCATCTTTGTTATCTTTTGATTGAAAGGTAACGCCAAATGCTTTGGCAAAATTTTGACCTAGATTATGCGATGTGCCTGCTTGCAGTGCTCGTTTGTCTTTCATCATTGCTTCGATACAATAAGTATAATCAGCTCCTGCAAATTTTTCAGATTCGGATTTGAGCCCAGTATGAACGGGAATAGCTAGGTAATCTTCAGCGAGCTTACGATAAAGCTCAAGTATTAATAATGTTTCTTTCTCAGCTTCCTCAGAAGACGCATGCGCAGTATGGCCTTCTTGCCATAAAAATTCCGTAGTTCTGAGAAAAAGCCTTGTTCTCATTTCCCAGCGTACTACATTGGCCCACTGATTGATTAATAAAGGTAAATCTCTATAAGACTGGATCCACTTTTTATACATTGACCAAATCACTGTTTCTGAAGTAGGTCTAACAATTACCTCTTCTTCCAGTCTAGAATCTGGATCAACGATGATTCCTTTATCTTTATCGGATTTTAATCGCGTATGGGTAACAACTGCACATTCTTTTGCAAAACCTTCTATATGATCTGCTTCTTTTGCTAAAAAAGATTTGGGAATAAATAATGGGAAGTATGCATTGACATGGCCAGTTTCTTTAATCATCTGATCAAACGAATCTTTAATTAATTCCCATAGGGCAAACCCGTACGGTTTAATAACCATCGTTCCTTTTACAGGTCCGTAATCTGCTAATCCGGCCTTTACTACAACATCTGTATACCATGCTGCATAATCTTTGGTTTGTGATGTGATACCTTTTGACATAATTATATTATTATAAATATATATGAAATTACCGGCATATAGCTGGGGTTCCAATCAAATTTGTAATTTGAATTAGTATTAATGAATTTATTGCTTTATAATAAACATATTCTTGTAAGATTTAAGGGAAGTTTATATGAAAGTTAAATTAATACTAGCGCTCATTATGCTTTTTACTGTTAGCTGTGAAGCCGAAAAGGCTGATATGATAATTCATAATGGCACAATTTATACAATGAATGATTTTATGCCTACCGCTGAGGCTGTAGCTGTAATAAATGGTAAGGTAGCTGCATTGGGAAAATATAAGGATTTGGATTATTTGATTGGTCCAAAAACTAAAATAATTAATTTAAATGGCGCAATGATGACACCTGGATTAATTGAGGGTCATGGTCATTTTTATGGACTTGGTCTTGCAAAAATGCAATTAGATCTTTCAACTGCAAGCAGCTACGATGAATTAGTCAATATGGTTTCTGATGCGGTAGATCAATCATCACCAGGACAATGGATATTGGGTAGGGGCTGGCATCAGAGCAAATGGAGCGACAGCAAGGAAAATTTTATCAAAGGGTTTCAAACGCATGATAGTCTTTCTGAAATATCTCCAAATAATCCTGTATGGTTGAAACATGCAAGTGGACACGCTGGGTTTGCAAATCAAAAAGCGATGGATATTGCTGGAGTTAGTTCTGAGACTGAGTTTGGATTTGGAGGCGAAATAATTAAGGATCTATCAGGAAATCCAACTGGAGTGTTTAATGAAAGAGCTCAAGGATTAATCAATAAATATGTTGATAGTAATTTAGATGAAAATTCTGATCTAAGAGCAATCGAGCTAGCAGTCAAAGCTTGTTTGGAAAATGGCATAACATCATTTCATGATGCCGGTACTGGAAACAAAACAATTACAACTCTTAGAGAGGCAATTGCCAATAATTTATTAAGGGTGCGTATTTATGCTATGCTTACAAGTGGTGATACATTATTACTAAATCAATGGTATAAAAAAGGCCCTGAAATTGGAACAGGAAATGATTTTCTTACTATCCGCTCAATCAAACTTAATGCAGATGGCGCTTTAGGTTCTAGGGGGGCATGGTTACTTAATGAATATGCTGATAGGCCGGGGCACTATGGAATGGCTACCCAATCAATGGACTATGTATATACTGTTGCCAAAAAAGGAATCCGAAGCGGGTTTCAGGTCAATTCTCATGCCATTGGAGATCGCGCTAATAGAGAAATATTAAATCAATATGAAAAAGTATTTAATGAATTTCCTGAAATGGCAAAAGATCATCGATGGAGAATTGAACACGCACAACATATTGACCCTGCTGATATTCCTAGATTTGGTAGGTTAAAAGTTATTCCATCCATACAGGGAATACATATGTCTTCTGATAGACCATGGGCTATTAATAGATTAGGCCAAAAACGCATTGTCGAGAGTGCTTATGTTTGGAGGAGTCTAATTAATCATGGGGCAATCTTGATTAACGGATCTGATGTACCTGTAGAGCCAATAGACCCTATTGCTTCATTTTATGCTAGCACCACAAGAAAGACCTTGAAAGGCTTGCCTGATTCCGGGTATGAGCCTGAGCAAAAAATGACAAGAATAGAGGCCTTAAAAAGCTATACAATTAATGCTGCATACGGAGCCTTTGAAGAAAAATTAAAAGGATCTATTGAAATAGGGAAATATGCTGATTTCGCAGTTTTTTCTCAAAATCTTGTTACTATTCCCGATGAAAAGATTTTAAATACAAAAGTATTGTACACTATCGTTAATGGCAACATTGAATACCAAGCAAATTGATTAGTAATAATTCATTTAAAAAAATAAAATCCTTACAACAAAAAAAGTTCCGCCAAGAACACAAAAAGATTTTGGTGGAAGGTATAAGATCTGTTGAATCAATAATTGGTGATGGTGCCATCATCGATATCGCATTATATACCAAGGAATTCAAATCAAAAAATGTCAATTTTATAAGTAAAATCAATAAAGGTTTATTGAATGAGATAACTGAAAAAGAGATGAATCAATTATCTAATTCAACTGCTCCTCCAGGAATTTTAGTGGTAGCAAAATTTCCTGAATACAAAAGGTTTGATACAAATAGAAACGCCATTCTTCTTGATAAAATTTCTGATCCAGGAAATATGGGAACCATAATAAGAACCGCGGCATGGTTCGGCGTAGACCAAATAATCCTAACCAAAGGGTGTATAGATCCATTCAATCCAAAAGTAGTTGCATCGGCAATGGGAAGCCATTTTCAACTAAGTTTCTTGGGTCAAGAACAATTGGATCTAATTAATAATTTTCATTGGATTGGTGCTAGCGCTGAAGGAAAACCGCTAGATCAATTAAAAAACCTAAATCAAAGATGGGTGCTTGTTATGGGTAGCGAAGCGCATGGCATTGATATTAAAATAAAATCAAAATTAGATAATATATATTCAATCCCTAGGATTGGTAAGGGTGAATCGCTAAATGTTGGCGTTGCAATGGGTATTTTTTTAAGCAAATTAGCGGGATAATTGCTTTGTTTCACCATTGGTAAATAAAGTGGTAATTTATAGTATTATGGATAAAGTTGATTTGGAGCCCTATGAGCCGAGTATTGACAGTACGGCTTGCTTTTGGAATCGTTATTTTATCGTTTCTCTGCTCTCTATTTATCGCTGCGATATTTAGTGCCCTAGACCCGTCTATCCTTTCCGGATCCAATCTTGGAATACTTTCTTATATTGCATTGTTTCTGGCGCAAATTTTTCTCGTTGCACCAAGCGCTTTGTTCTTAGTAAAAAATGGATTTAATCTTTCTGATAATTTCCGGCTCAATAAAATTTCAAAACAAATGGTGTTGCTATCATTAATTTTATCCTTTGGAGCCGTATTGCTTTCTAGTGAAATGAATATTTTAATTGATATAGTCTTTCCTATTCCACAATCTTTTTTGAATCTAGATGCTTTGCTTGCCCCTGGAAACCCTATATCATTCATACTAGTAATTCTGACTGTTGTCATTATTGCACCCATTGGTGAGGAAATGGTTTTTAGGGGGTTTTTGCAAAGATATTTGGAAGATGCTTGGCAAGACGTCACCCGTGCAATATTGATTTCTAGTTTGTTTTTTGCGGCAATACATTTTAATCCATATTGGGCTATTCAAATTTATTTTATGGGGCTCCTATTGGGATATTTATCCTGGCTTACAAAATCTATTTTCCCTTCTATAATAATGCATATGGCAATTAATGGAACGTCGATGTTATTCATATTCCTTGGTGATAATGCAGAAAGCGCACTACTATGGAAAGGTCATATCAACCCGTTGCTGTTAATGATCGGGGCATATGCATTTTGGTTCAGTCTAAAACATATGCCATATGAAAGTAGGACTTAGAATGAAAAAGGAAATGTATAGCTCAGAAATCACCGTTCTTAGAGACACGTTTAGAAGGCTGCTCCGTAGACATGCAAAAACCAATATTGTTAAGTTGATTGATAAAACGCATCCTGCAGATTTAGCATTAATTTTTAGATATTTTAATGATTCCGAGCAAGATTCTATTTTTTCAAGTATGTCTGCTTCAGAAGAAACTGTTGAGTTTTTAAATGAACTGGATGAATCTATCACGACGCGATTAATTGAAAATGAAGCACCGAATAGGCTTGCGGAAATTTTAGAACAGGCAAGCTCTAATGAGCAGGCTTATTTAATGGGTCTTGTGGATGATAAATTCGCTGCTTCGGTTATTGAATTGTTACAAGCTGAAGAACAAGAAGAGCTTGAGGAAATGATGGCCTATCCTGAAGACAGTGCAGGAATTCTCATGCATACCGATGTATTCACTTTGCATGAAGATACAAAGGCTAGAGAAGCTATTTATGCCCTTCAAGATCAGGAAGAAGCTGAAATGGTCTTTTACTTGTATACATTGGATGATGATGGGAGGCTGACTGGGGTAATTTCCCTTCGAGATTTAGTGACTACTCCTAGCGATACTATGCTCAAAGATATTATGTCAAAAAACATTCAAGCGGTTAGGCCAGAAACCGATCAAGAAGAAGTTGCAAGAATAGTTTCGCAATATAATTTTCTGGCTGTTCCTGTTGTTGATTCCGATGAACAGCTTCTTGGTATTGTTACTGTTGATAACGTGGTTGATGTTATTCGAGAAGAAGCAACGGAAGACTTTTTACAACTTGCTGGAGCAGGTAAGGATAGGGAAATATTACTTAAATCTTCTTGGGAGAATGCTCGTATTCGCTTGCCGTGGCTATTCGCAAGTTGGATTGGTGGCATTATGGCTGCATTTATTATTGGAATATTTGATAATATATTAGAAAACGCAATAGCATTGGCAGCATTTATACCTGTCATTATTGGTATGGGGGGCAATGTTGGAACGCAATCCTCTACAATGATTGTACGGGGATTAGCAACAGGTAGGGTCAGCTTTGAGAATTCGGTAAAAGTATTATTTAAAGAAATGCGCGTGGGGTTAATTTTGGGTATTCTCTATGGAATTCTGCTTGGCGTGTTTGCAATCTTTCAATTTATTGATACTTCCCCATTGCTTGGATTTGTAGTAGGCTTAAGTATTTGTGTTTCTATGATTTTAGCTGCAACAATTGGATCTTTAGTTCCTTTAATATTAAATAGATTTGATGTGGATCCAGCAATCGCAACTGGTCCCTTTGTAACCACAGCAATCGATATTCTTGGTGTCGCTTTTTATTTCTTAATTGCACAATCTCTATTGGGAGTTAGCTAATATGAAACAATATCTTAAAACACATTGGAAGCATATCGTTGTTTGGACCGTTATTGTTTCTGTAATTGTTGTAGCATTGCGATATGGAATTGATAAGAAGGCTGTTGTATTTGGTACCGTTTTAATTGGTGTATTTACGCAGGCATTTGCTGGGCTTGCTGCTCTTGTTGGCGCCTTACCGCTAATTGGTCCATTTATAGTGAAAATATTTGCGCTTCCTATTATTTGGGTCATTCAAGCCACTGGATCCTTTGTGGGAGCTGTGGCAATAAAAAAAGGCTATAGCAAGGAAATGGTAAAATCAAGAGTGCTTACCTTAGCTTTATCGATTGGAATATTAATAGGATATATCATTGGCCATATTATGCCAATAAGATAATTGATGAAATGAATATACTTGTTCTACATGGTCCCAATTTGAATTTAATTGGTAAAGCGTCTGCAAAAATTGGAGATAGTATTACATTGGGGAAAATCAATACAGCATTGAAGCGTTCTGCAAAAGATATCAAGGCTGATATAAAAATCCTGCAAACCCACAAGACATATGCTGCAATTAATTTTATTCAAAGAAACCGTAATTGGGCAGATGGATTATTGTTTACGCCAATGGCTTGGTTGTTGTATGAATATTCTTTGTTGGAATGTTTACAGGCTTCCGATATATCAACCATTCAAATAGTTCTGGATGAAAAATATAATTTTAGTAGCGGTAAAGATTCAATTTTCAATAGCTACTGCAAAAAAACATTATCTGGTGATCCCATTAATATTTATCTGGATGCGATTAAAGAACTCCATAAAATCATTTAATTCCTTTATCATTGGCTGTCTTAGTTGTCAATTATTATTGATCAGCTGCGCTCAGCCTGTTAATCAGCCAATTGTAGAGGCTAATAGGAAACATATTCCATCAGAGATTATCTTTTATGATGATAGTTTGGGCGCTCAAATTATCACCGATAGTAATTTTTCAAATGTTAATCAATTGATCACACAAGTGGAAAAGCCCCTTCCAATTGAATACTTAATCAAAGCTATTCAGCCAAATATGCATGATTCTACGCTATCAATGGTTGCAGAAAGAATAAACAATGAAATTGCTCCAAGCTCAGTCAAAAGAACCTTGCGCGAGATACAACAAAAAGACGGTGCGGTTCATTTTTATTTTAAACTAGATACAACATACATATTCCAATTATTAAGGAAGAATATCCAATCATTTGCTAATAATAATTATATACACGCTTTATTTAATATTAATCCAAACCCACCCGAATTTGATCAAATTAGCGCCTCAACAAAACTTGAGCTACCAATTGCTAATTTAGATATCCCCACCAAGGCCTCTAGGCTGCCTAATGCGCTTAGAAGCTATCGCTCTGGAATACATAGGGGTATTGATTTCTTTTCAAATTGGGGTACTCCCGTAATGTCGGTTGCCGATGGAATAATTATCAGATCAGATCTATCATATAAAGAATATCCTGCAGATTTCAGAAGAGAAATGTTGAAGAGGGCAGCGCTGCTTAATCGCACACCATCTGATATTTTTAACGAACTTCTTCTTGGTCAAGCTGTGATAATCGATCATGGATTTGAGCTATTCAATGGTTATAGAGCGATAACTATTTACGCGCATTTATCAGATATTAATTCTGAAATAAAACCGGGCTATAAAATTAA
>JAYZHP010000106.1:0-2949 GCA_036166415.1 Fidelibacterota bacterium
ATCTTTATTTTTCTTACTCTATCTTTAGCTACGCGACTTGATGTGATATTTGCAATAGATCCGTTATTGAATTTTATACGCGCATTGGCAATATCTACCGAACTTGTCATAATAGATACACCGTTTGCATAAATATCTTTTACTGGTGAATAAATAAACGACAGGACTAAATCAATATCATGTATCATTAAATCCAGAACAACTGGAACATCGGTGCCCCTACTCATAAAGGGTGCCATTCTGTGCACTTCTATGTATTTAGGTTGTATTTCGAGGCTGGATAAAGCCAATAGGGCCGGGTTAAATCTTTCAATGTGCCCTACTTGAATTATTGTGTTGTTGCTTTTTGCTAATTGTATAATATGATCAGCATCGCTTACTGTGGTAGTAATCGGTTTTTCAATAAATACGTGTTTCCCATTTTGAATACATTTTTCCGCTACTGTTTTATGGGTTGAGGTTGGTGTGACGATAGATAGAGCATCTACCCTATCTATCAATAAATCTAAAGATTCAAATGGTGGTACGCTTAATTGCTTTGATACCTCATCTGATCTTTTGGAATCAATATCATAAATACCCACCAGGTTGGCATTTTTTATTTTTGATAAATGGGTCGCGTGGTGAAATCCAAGGTGGCCAACACCAACAACTCCTATGTTTACTTGTTTTTTCATCTTTTTTTATTAACAATGCCGCTAAAGTTACTTACTATTAATCAAAAATTAGCAAACTTATAAATACTTGCATTTAAATTCCCTTTGAGGCAATTTTGTCCTTATTAATCCGAGTGTATGAAAAAATTACGAGAGTACGACTATGAACGATAATGTAAAAACATCTGTAGGCCTATTAATACCTGCAGTGTCTGTGGTGGCGTTTGTCGCTACCCTGTTTGATCAAAACTATTTGGGTGCTTTGTTTGTTGCGGTAAGCGGTTTAATGGTTTGGTTTGCTTATTCTGCTGTTGTTAAAGCTGAAATGCCCGATATAACTGGAAACATTGTGATGGTTTTTGGGGGACTATTATCCCTTGCTTTCTTTCTTAATTATGGATTAGATACCAATATGTTTGGCGGGTTTGAGCTCAAGCTCGAAGGTGTTGTGGGCTCTGTGCTAATTTTATTTTTTACGGTATTAATGGGTGTTTTATTTAATAACAAAACGGTTGCAGCTCCCACAAAACAAATGCCTAGCCCCGCTCAAGAAAATACAACCAACCTTGAAAGTGACCAGGTTGTTGCGCCCACCTATGATGACGATGAGGATGAATTAGAATATGACTATGATTATGGTGGTTATGACGATGAATATGAAGACTTAGAAGATTATTATCCTGCGTTTGAATATGAAGAGGAATATGAGGACTAGCTTAATACAATAGATAGTTCATTTTTAATATCTGCTACAATACCTGAAATTCGTTTATTATTTTTTCTTTTTTCTTCAATTACTTTGCATGCGTGCAGAACGGTGGTGTGGTCTCTGCCACTAAAATGCATTCCAATACTAGCCAATGATGAGCCAAGCATTTCTCTGCATAAATAAATAGACACTTGTCTAGCTTCAACTATCTCTGCTCTCCTGCTTTGTCCAACAATATCTGACTCTTTAATATTGGTGAGGCTAGAAACCTTGCGAATTATTTCCTCAACGGTTATTTCAGACGCTGAAATATGGCCAACCCGCTCTTTAATTACCTTTTTTGCCAGATTGTAATCGATTTCCTGGTTAGATAAAGATGAGTGGGCTAGAAGCCTGATAATCGTACTCTCTAGGTCTCTAATATTATTTTTAATGTGGCTTCCGATCAGCTCAATAATATCATAAGGAAGCTTCAGCCCGTTTAGCTCTGCCTTTTCCATAACAATTGCAACGCGTGTTTCATAATCCGGTGGCTGAATATCGACCGCTAGGCCTGATTTAAACCGAGACAACAGTCTGTCTTGTAGGCCCACCATTTCTCCGGGGTACCTATCTGCTGTTAGCACAATTTGCTTACCGGATTGGAAAAGCTCATTAAACGTATGAAAGAACTGTTCCTGGGTCTGTTCTTTGCCTTGAAAGAACTGAATATCATCTATCAACAACACATCAGCATTACGGTAAGTTTTTGAAAACTCTACGGTTTTATTTTTTTGTATAGATGAAATAAAGTCTAGTGTGAACTTCTCACTAGATGCGCATACAATATTTTTTTGGGGACTCTGTTCAAGTATGTTATTTCCAATGGCGTGTAATAAGTGGGTTTTACCCATCCCTACCCCACCATAAATTACTAGCGGATTAAAAGATTGTTGTCCGGGGTTTTCGCCCACATTTAATGCAGCGGCCTTTGCAAATTGATTATGGGCGCCCTCAATAAAAGAAACAAATGTATAATTTTCATTAAGTGATTTATTGGAAGTTTTTGCCCCTACCTGTTCTTGTAAACCATCTTGGGGCTGCTGATCTATTAAAGGGTTTTGTGGTGCAACGGTATACTTAATGGTTAGCTGGTCGCCATGCTCATCGTTTGCAGCTTCTTCAATAATATCAATATAGTGAGCCTGTATCCAGTCATAAAAAAATTGATTGGGCAGCTCTAGCAACAACGTGTTGTCATTAAGACCTATTGAAATAATAGGTTCAAACCAGGTAGAATAAGCATGGTCCGGCTGGCTGCTTTTAAGATTATTTTTTACTATTTTCCAAAGGTCTTTATGATCTAACATTTATTTTTTATCCACAGGTTTTCCACAATTGATTTATTATCAAATTATGGTAGTTTGTTGATGCAACACAATCATCTTTTCTAAAAATAGTAGATATTTTGGGAAAACATCTAATCCGGTGTTTTAATTGGTCGATACAATAAAAATAAGTAATTTCCTCGGCAAATTTCGGAGGTAATAATGAAGCGAACTTATCAACCAAGCAAAAGAAAAAGAAAGAACAAGCACGGTTTTC
>JAYZHP010000107.1:0-5894 GCA_036166415.1 Fidelibacterota bacterium
GGAAAAGACACAATAGATATTTCAGGTACTATTAATGCAAGAAATGGTGCTATTTATAAAGAGTTCACTAGTAGCGAGTCCAATGATGCTTCTAATGATTCAGAAAGGACTATTACAAATTACAATATTAGATTTCCCATTGAAGATTCTTTCTCAATACGTAATTCTCAGATTGATGCAAAAATATCAGGAGAATTAGGTATGTCAAAATTGTATAGTGAAACTTGGAATTATTCTGGAGAAATTGAATTTATTGAAGGGCAAATATATTATTACCTAGGCGATGTTTTTGAAAATCTTAAAGGAACAATGGTTTTTGATGGTCAAGGATTTAATCCTTTCTTAGAATTATCTGCTTCAACTAAGATTGGTGATGCAGAAATTATTCTTGGCGTTTTTGGTCCATTTGATAATCCGGAATGGAGATTTGATAGCGATAAAGGTTACTCTGAAAGTGATATCCTTCAATTATTAACTTTTAATACAAGAGTTTCTGAGGAAGGATTCTCAACGGAAGGGCTTGGTACGCAGGCTCAAACAATATTAGGAGCATATCTAGAGCGCCAACTTGAAAAAAACTTTATAAAATCTACGGGATTAAAATCTTCTGGCATTATTCAGGACGTTCAAATTTCAGGCACATCTGAACTTATAAATCCAAATCAAGGCGAAGAGTTCAGTATTAATGCAAGATTAAATCAAAGCTTTAGTCTTAGCTATAAAAGGTCATTTTCATTAGAAGCAGCCTATAAAAACAAGGTAGGCGTTGAATATAAATTAAACCCTAATTTCTCAGTCATTGGAAACGTAGATGAAAGCGGACAAATTCAAATGAAGTTTCGTGTCCGCCGAGTATACTAGACTGAGATATATGATTAAAAAAAAATTATTTCTTACTTTATCAATTTTTATTGTAGTTCTCTATAGCCAAAATAATGACCGTAGGATTATTAATACCGTTTCGTTCATTAATAATCTTCAAATTGATTCCAATGAGTTAGAAGACCAGATAGAGCTCAAGCCCCCATCAATTCTTAGGTTCAATTCTGTAGATTTTGATAGAAGATTGCTAAAATTAGATGCTATAAATATTAAAAACCATTATAACTCAAATGGGTTTCTTCAGGCAACTGTTAAGGATTCTTTTGAAGTAAATAGCGGTTTAGTTAATATTTTTTTTATTATCAATGAAGGTAATCAATATTTTTTAAGCGATGTAAGTATTGAAGGCCTTTCTGTCTTAGATAATGAAAAAATATTAACTAAGTTAGGTCTATTTAAAGGTCAGCCATATAATCCCGTAAAAATTAATAAAAAACTATCAATAATCGATCAAGCATTGCAGGAAAAAGGAAAAATTTTTTCTACGATAAATGTTAGTCAAGCCATTGAAGACTCAGTTAAAATTGTAATTCAAGTCAATGAAGGGAAGAATATTTTCATTAATGACTCATGGATAAGTGGCGCTGAACGTATAGACACAATATATGTGAGGAAAGAAGTTGAATTTGAGAATGGACAACTTTTTAGTAAAAAGAAAATTGATAAAACGAAACGCAACCTTCTTCAAGCGGGTTTCTTTTCTTCAGTAAATATTGTTGCTCACCCAATTGAAGAACAAGACTCATTGGTTAATCTAGAAATAAGGCTAAGAGAATTTAAAAATGTTGGCGAAACTGCTTTCGAATTTGGACTTGATGAAATAGAATATGTTCCTGGTGTACGATCCCTAGTGGGGCTTGGTGGTTCTATTAATTGGACAGATCGTATGATTTTAGGAACAAAAAATAGATTTGAAACGGATGGTAGCGTAGTTCTCCCAACAGAGGAGGGCTTTATTTTTCCAAGACTAGGTTTCGATATTAAAATATCGAACCAAAGACCATTTTCAATTAATTTTCCAACTGAAATAAAGTTATTTTTCCAACAATTTAAAAATTTTGGTGATGAGTATGGACCCTATGTTCGCAGGTTTGGCTTTCAGTATGCAAACATATTTAGATGGAATCGTCAAAGGTCATATCTAGATATTGGAGCAACGTTTGAGCGATTTGATGAATCTGCGGCATTTAAAGAAGATATTGAGCAGCGAAAATTTAAAATTCACCTAAATCAAGATAATAGAGATAATCCCATGGATCCAAAAAGTGGGAATATGATTATAGCGAGATTAGACGCTTATGGAGGGCCGCTTGGTGGCAATAGATCATATATAAAGTACAGCCTTGATTTAAGAAATTATTTTACAATTTTTAAATTAATAACGATAGCAGGAAGGATGAATAGCGGTGTTATAACAGGATGGTCTGAGACTTACGATCAATACGAAACAGTTTTGTTTGAGAAATTTTATCTTGGCGGCAGCAATACTTTGAGAGCAATTAGGCCATTACGTTTATTGACAAATAGAACAGACAATATTGATAATGATAATGATGGTAAAATTGATGAAGAAGATGAGTCAAATAATATTCCATCCGGAAAAACTGCTATGGTTTTGACTAATTGGGAGGTGAGATTTCCTCTGGCTTGGAGATTGGGGGGAGTGCTTTTTGTTGATGGTGGAAACATATTTGATTCTTCAAAGGAAATAAACAATGGTGATATTTTTTGGAACTATGGATTTGCAATTACATTAAATTTACCAGTTGGTCCACTTCGAATTGATTATGCTCAAGACTCAAAAGACTCAAGCATTAATCAAATTCAATTAGGGTTTTTATATGCGTTTTAATTATAAATCAATATAGTCAAATAATATAAAATTCATATAAATTTGAACACTAAAATATTTAATTATTTATGAAAAATATTTTTACAATCTTAATTATTGCAGCCTTTTTTTCTTCTTGTGATTTTTTTAAATCAGCTGATCAATATTTTGCAGAAGCTGAAGAATTGAGAATAGAAAGAAAGCCAAAAGAGGCTTTGCGACTACTGAAGAAAATAACAGAAAAATTTAGCAATGAAGTTAAGGCTCCTGATGCACAGTATCTTATTGCTGAAATTTACTATAGAGATTTACAAGATTTTTCAAAATCAATCACTGAATATAATAAATTTGCTTTAAGATACACTGATAGTAAAAAAGTTCCTTTTTCAGTCTTTATGCAGGGATATATTTATGCAAATGAGTTGATGAAACATGATTCTGCAAAAATATTATATAAAAAGTTTATAAATTTATACCCAGATCATGAGATGGTTGAATCTGTAAGGTTTGAATTAAAATATCTAGGCCTAGGTATAGATGAAATTCCACAACTAAAACATTTAACTGAGTAAAAATATGCCAGAATTTAGCTTATCTGAAATAAATGATCGAATCGCTAAAGATTCAAAGTTTATACCATCACTTAAAGATTCAATTGCTGAGGTTATTGTAGGTCAAAATGAATTGATTGATAAAGTATTGATTGGCATGCTAGCAAATGGACATATACTCTTAGAGGGAGTACCTGGCTTAGCAAAAACACTTACGGTTAACACTCTTGCAAAATCAATCAATACAAACTTTCAACGTATTCAATTTACCCCAGATATGCTTCCGGCAGATTTAATTGGAACTTTGATCTATAATCAAAAAACAAGCGGATTTGAAACAAGAAAAGGTCCAATATTTTCTAATATTATATTAGCAGATGAAATAAATAGAGCACCGTCAAAGGTTCAAAGCGCTCTTCTTGAAGCCATGCAAGAGAGGCAAGTTACAATAGGTGAAGATACCTATAAACTAGATAGCCCATTCCTAGTTTTGGCAACCCAAAACCCAATAGAGCAAGAAGGGACATATCCGCTACCAGAAGCCCAAGTTGATCGCTTTATGATGAAATTAAAGGTTGATTATCCAGACAAAGATGATGAGCGCCAGATTTTGAGATCTTCAGCTAGAACGGATATTAAAAAACAAAAAAGATCTACAATTAAAGCCACCTCAATAATTAAGGCTCAGAAATCAATTAACGATATCTATGTGGATGAGAAAGTTGAAGAATATGTCTTAAATCTTGTATTTGCTACTCGCAATCCAATTGAACATGACCTTGAAGACTTATCACAATTAATTCAATATGGAGCAAGTCCAAGAGCAACTATCAATCTAATTCTTGCCTCAAAAGCTAGGGCTTTTGTTGAAGGAAGAGGTTATATAACACCGGAAGATGTACGGTATATTGGAAAAGATGTTTTACGTCACCGAGTAATATTAACCTATGAAGCTGAGGCTGAAGAATTAACTTCTGAGGATATTATTCAAAGACTTTTTGATTCTATTGAAATCCCTTGACCTATAGCTTTCTTAAATAAGAATATTTAGATATATAGCATCTATGATTCCAAAAAAAATAATTCAAAAAGTGAGACATATAGAAATAAGAACTAAGGGCTTGGTAAATGATCTATTTGGTGGCGAATACCATTCAGCATTTAAGGGCCAGGGGATGACATTTTCTGAAGTAAGAGAATATTATCCAGGTGATGATATAAGAATGATTGATTGGAATGTTACCGCAAGAAACAATGCCCCATTTATTAAAATCTTTGAAGAAGAAAGAGAGCTTACGGTATATATATTGGTTGATGTTAGTTCTTCTGGAGGTTTTGGAACTATTAATCAACTCAAGTCTGATCTTTCTGCAGAAATTGCTGCAGTATTAGGATTTTCAGCAATAAAAAATCAAGATAAGGTAGGATTAATTTTATTTAGCTCTGAAGTGGAAAAATATATTTCTCCCCAAAAGAATAAATCCCATATACTAAGAGTTATTAGAGAAGTGCTTTTTCATAAATCAAGAAAAAAAGGCACATCGATTCAGAATGCTATAGATTTTTTAATGAACGTCTCAAAAAGAAAAGCAGTTGTTTTTTTGATATCAGATTTTTTGGATGATGGATATTGGAAATCATTAAAACTTGCAAACAAGAAGCATGACTTAATTGGGATACGTATATATGACCCTGCTGAAATTAGCTTACCTGATTTAGGTCTAATTAGGGTAATTGACCCTGAAACCGATGATGAATTCTGGGTTGATACTTCTTCAGCGAATGAAAGGAAGTTCTCGGAAAAAGCAATTAGCGAAAAATGGTTAAATTTTTATGATAATTGCAAAAAAAATAAATTTGATGTTATTAATATTAAAACTGATCAAGACTATGTTGAACCGATCATGAATTTCTTTCATCGAAGAGAAAGAAGGTCTTAATTATCTGAAAAAATTTATTTTTATACCCCTCATTCTTTTATGGGCTTGCTCAAAAGAAAAATCTATTAATTATGTCGATATTAGCTCCATCGTTGATACGCTACAAACTACGATTGGGGAGCCAATTCATTATACATTAAATGTAAATCACTCTGATACAAATATAATTCAATTTCCAGATTGGGAATTTGATAATATTCTTGAGCTAAGAAATTTATCCACTAATAATGAAAATAATAAAACCATGGCCAGGTTTGAAATTGTGTTCTGGGATACAGGGTTAATTTATATACCTGAGCTTAATGTTAATTTTCTAAATAGAGATAGTTCATTAGCCTATTCAATGAAATCAGATTCGTTAGAAATAGAAGTTGTTTCAATAAAAGATAAAAATCCAACTTTAATAGATATCTCTGATGATATATTACCAATCAAAGAGCCAGTTCCAATTAACCCCAAAATACCACTTGGCTTAATTATCCAAATAGTTTTATTAATTATTCTTTTGCTTGGCATTATTTTATTATGGAGAAAAAGAATTAATGCTTCTGTATCTAAAGATAATTATTCAAAAATAGTTGCAAATCCAGCTCATATAGCAAAGAAAAAATTAGATGAATTGAGAAAATATGACCTAGAGAAAGAAAATCATAAAAAAGAATTTTATATCCAATTATCTTTTATATTAAG
>JAYZHP010000108.1:0-18183 GCA_036166415.1 Fidelibacterota bacterium
GCTCCAAATGTTGTTCCTGTAGATGAAGATGAGATTGATCTAGATATTACCCTTCAAGAAAAATCCTCTGATCGTGCCAGTGCAAATATTGGTGTATCTGGTATGTATGGAATGACAGGGGGAGGAAATCTTGAGTTTAATAATTTTAGAGGCAAAGGTCAGATACTATCATTTGGTTTTAATGTTGGTACGCAAGTTTCAATGGGTAATTATTATGGAAGACCAGGTAAATACGAAAGCTTTCAAGTTAGGTTTGTAGACCCTATGTTCCGGGATACTCCCAATAGAATTGGTTTTTCTCTTTTTTACACTTTCCGAGGCGCTGGAAATTCATACTATTTTTACCCATTTAATCAATTATCTAGAGGAGGATCAATCCAGTGGGGTAGAAGATTAAAATGGCCAGATGATTATTTTAGAGCATTTTGGGACTTAAGAATTAGACAAGCAGAATACTTTAGCGATGATGATGAGCTGTTAAGTGAATATGTAGGAGATTTTCGTAAATCTACAGGTATTAGTCTGACGCAGAATATTAGCAGAGATAGTCGTGATCGTGCAGAATTTCCAACTGAAGGTTCAAGCGCAATTCTTACCTCAACCTTTTCAGGTGGTATTTTTAAAGGAGATGAGCATTACCATAAACATGTTTTGAATTTAGATTGGTATACACCTACATTCTGGAAATTTGTACTTAATAGTTCTTTAAAAATAGGCACTATAAAGATGTTGCGGGTAAACAATAAGGGATATACCTATATTCCGCCCTATGAAAGATTCATAATGGGAGGAAATGGTATCCCATATGGGACTATGCTTCGTGGGTATCCAGATAATTCCATTGGACCACTAACTACCCAAGGTCGAGGAATTGGAGGGAATACCATGATTAAGTATACAACAGAATTCAGGTTCCCTTTTTCAGAGAACCCTGTTGTTTACGCAATGCTTTTTGCTGAAGCAGGAAATGTATGGCATGATACTCGCTTAATGAGTACTTTGAGATATGTACGGACAGACCCATTAGAACTGAAAAGATCAGCAGGAATTGGCATCAGGTTTTTTATGCCTATGATTGGAAAACTTGGATTTGATGTTGGTTATGGATTTGATGATATTACAGGTAATGGCCAACCCCAAGGGTGGGAGTACACAATAATTTTTGGAAATTAAATATTAATTTAAGGAGGTAGATGTGATACCTAGAAAAATCACAATGGCTGTTTTTATTTTACAAATAATATCCTCACTATTATTTGCTCAAAAAATAGGATTTGTGCAATCAGATAGAATTCGCACTGAATTAGAAGAATTCAAAGATGCTGAAGCTCAGCTTCAATTAGTGCTTAGACAGGCTAATATGCAGTATCAATCAATGGCTGTTGAGCTTGATAGTATTAAAAAGGCTTTTGAAACCCAAAGACTAATGAGCAGTCCTGAATGGAGAAAAGAGAAAGAATCTGAAATTGCATCTAAAGAAACTCAGTTACAAAAATTTCAAGTAGACGTAGCTGGACCTGATGGCAGTATGTATAGAATGCAAATGCAATTAGAGATGGAAATTTTGCAAAAGGTTAAGCGTGCTGTTGATAAAGTTGCTGCTGCAAAAAAAATGGATTTTATTATTGATGGCTCAACTTCACTTTTATATGGCAACCCAACGCATGACCTTACTGATGATGTATTGCTAGAATTAAGGAAATACAGCGTATCTGATAAGAAAGCATCTGATACAAAAAATTAATAATAAAAATGGCTTCACTTAAAGAATTGAGCGACCTTGTCAATGGGAAGGTAGTTGGCGATCCTAAGCTATCAATAAATGGCGTATCCTCTTTAGATAATGGGAAAAAAGGAACCATAACATACCTTTATAATAAAAAATACAATAAATACCTTAACATGACCCCTGCTTCTGCGATTTTGGTATCAGATGAATCATTGATAAAAAATACCAATGGAATTATTGTTGAAGACCCAAGATTGGCTTTTGTCAAAATATTAAATTATTATAATGAAGATTTTCATGAATATAAAGGAATTCATGATTCTGCAATAATATCATCATCTGCAAAAATTGGATTAAATACAAATATTGCTCCAAATGTTGTTATTGGAGAAAAGGTAGTTATTGAGGAAAATGTATCTATTGGGGCTAACAATGTTATAGATAGCAATTCAATAATCAGAAATAACTCCAGACTTTATAGCAATATTCATATCTATCCTAATTCAATCATAGGCGAGAATTGTATTATACATTCTGGGGCGGTCATTGGAGCTGATGGGTTTGGCTTTATTTCTGCTAATGATAACCACATTAAGATTCCTCAAATTGGTAAGGTAGTTATTGGGAATAACGTGGAAATAGGTGCAAATTCTACCATTGACCGCGGAACTATTGCAGATACAATAATAGGTGAAATGTGCAAATTTGATAATGGCGTGCAAATTGGGCACAATGTTATAGTTGGTAAAGGATGTTTATTAACCGCGCATGTAACTATTGCTGGGAGTACAAAAATAGGTGAATATTGCGCTTTTGGAGGTCAAGCAGGAGCTATTGATAATATTACAATTGGTGACAGAGCAATTTTTGCTTGTTATACAGCTGTAACAAAAGATTTACCAGGTGGGAAAATGTATTCTGGGTCACCTGCCAGAGAGATTAAAGAAAGAAATAAAAGAGATGCAATCTATTTTGATGTTGAAAGACTGAAAAAGAGGATAGCAATAATTGAAGAAAAAATTAATAATTAATTTATGAGTTTTATAAAAAATCAAAGAACAATAGCAAAAGAAACATCATGTGTTGGCACCGGCCTACACACAGGCGTTGAATCAAAAATAACATTTAAACCTGCCGCTGAAGATTTTGGAATTAGATTTAAAAGAATGGATGTTGATGGCTGCCCTGAGATCAAAGCAGATATTGACCATGTGGTTGATATTTCTAGAGGAACCACAATCGAAGAAAATGGTGTGAGAATACATACTGTTGAACATGCACTTGCTGCATGCGTAGGTATTGGCTTAGATAATGTATTAATTGAGTTAAGTGAAAAAGAACCACCAGTAATGGATGGCAGTGCGATTGATTTTGTTGAAGCTTTATTGAAAGCTGGTGTAGTTAAACAAAATGTTCCAAAAAATTACCTTCATATTGATGAAGCGGTTGGTTATTCTGATCCAGAAAGAGGTGTTGATATACATATAATGCCTTCTGATCAATTCCGAGTAACATTTATGCTAGATTATGAATCCAAAACTCTAGGTACTCAGTTTACAACTATGGATGAGCTCGAAAAAAACTTTGCTACTGAAATTGCTCCAGCTAGAACATTCTGCTTTTTAAGTGAAGTAGAACATCTTAAAGAACAGGGCTTGGTTAAAGGTGGGAATATTGATAATGCGGTTGTCATTGTAGATAAGACTATAGATGAAAATGAAGCTGAAACACTTAGCAAACTTTTTGGCATTGATAAGAAAATAAGCCTTGGTTCAAATGGTACACTTGGGGGAACTGAATTTAGATTTGATAATGAACCTGTAAGACATAAAGCATTGGATCTTATTGGTGATCTTGCCCTGCTTGGAATGCCTCTTCAAGGCCATGTGATTGCTTCTAAAAGCGGCCATGCTGCTAATGTTGAGCTCGTAAAAGAAATCAAAAAGGTCTATAAGAAAAAAATAAATAAACAAACATACTCAACACAGCCTAGCACCAAGACTATGTTTGATATTAATTCAATCATACGACTGCTTCCTCATCGCTATCCATTTGTATTAGTAGATAGAATTGTAAATATTGTACCAGGTGAAAAACTAACTGCATACAAAAATGTCTCAATCAATGAGCCTTTTTTTCAAGGCCATTTTCCTAACCAGCCAGTTATGCCTGGCGTTCTTGTATTAGAGGCAATGTGTCAAGCGGGCTGTTTTTTGGTTTTAAATAGTGTTGATAATCCTATGGAAAAAAATATGTTTTTCTCATCTTTATCTGATTCAAGATTTAGACACCCAATTATTCCAGGTGATCAGCTCAGGCTTGAGATGATTCTGGAAAAATTTAGATTAGGTACAGCTTTACTTGTAGGTAAAGCATATGTAGAAGATAAGCTTGTAGCGGAAGGAAAGCTTAAAGCTACAGTCGTAGATCGTCAAGTGGTTTAAATCAAATTTCCATTCATCCTACAGCTTTAGTTTCCCCTAAGGCCAATATTGGTCAGAATGTTTCAATAGGCGCCTATTCAATTATAGAAGATAATGTAGATATAGGTGACAATTCATCAATTGGTAACCATAATACAATTTGCTATGGAACAAAGCTAGGGTCAAACTGCAAGATTTATCATAACAATTCAATCGGTGAAGTGCCACAAGATCTCAAATATGATGGTGAAGATACTAGAACATTAATAGGTGATAATGTTGTAATTAGAGAATTTGTAACAGTTAACCGAGGAACTGCAGCTTACGGAAAAACAGTTATCGGAGATAATGTTTTATTGATGGCTTGTACGCATATAGCTCATGATTGTATTGTAGGTAATAATGTAATTATGGCAAATATTGCTACATTGGGAGGACATGTAGAAATTGGTGATTGGTGCAATATTGGAGGCGGGGCCATGATTCACCAATTTGTAAAGATTGGGCAACAATCTCTTATTGGCGGCGGTTTTTCAGCTAAGCAAGATGTTCCCCCTTTTATAATTGGCGCAGGTATTCCCTTGCGGTTTGTTGGAATAAATAAAATTGGACTTGAAAGAAGAGGGTTTTCTGAAGAAAACAGAGCACTTATAAAAAAAGCATATCGTACTTACTTCAAATCAAAATTGAATAGAAGAGATGCTATTCAAAAGATCAAGAATGAACTGCCACAAACAAAAGAAATTATTGAAATCATTGATTTTATAGAATCCAGCAATCGGGGAATTATTTAATTTAATTTCAGCGATGCGGTTTATTCTATACGCTTTACTTTGTACTTCTATTTTTTCACAATCAGTTCAATCTTCTTTCAGTAGCAATAAGAAAAGAACTGTGTTTATAGAATATGCTGGTTCCATATCAACAGTTTTTTCTCCTATCGAAATAAATCAAAATAATAATGTATTGTTAATTAGCCATATAATAGCTGGAAATGATGATTTACCTATCTCACCTGTTCTTATCGGAAAAATTAAAATTTCATGGAATCTAAGTTTAACGGGAAGAACCACAGCATTTTCCAGCAGTAAAAGAGCTTTTCATTCTTATGGGTGGGGCCTATCATTTAAACCTGGTCAACCTGAAGAAAATTCCCCATGGAGCTTTCATTATAATTCCGGTAATTTTCGTTCATATGATATGCTTTCAGCCTCTTCTGCTAGCTCAAGCATTGTGCGCAAAATATCATTAAATAAATTAAGTTTATTTATTGGATACACAGCGAATACAACAAAAGGAATTGATTATACTTCAAGCAAATTAATTAACTCAAAAACTTTTAATGAAAAACATAGCTATTTTACTTTGGGAACAATCATTACAATTAAGGGTATAAAACTATTTCCAAGTTTTGCCTATGGCACTAATCATAAGATATTGTCTATTGGATTTCAGAATCAATTTTAAATGAAAAAAGTATCTATACTAGGATCGACAGGATCAATAGGAATTAATGCCTTAAGTGTTATAGATAATCATTTAGGCGAATTTGATGTTATTGCTTTGTCAGCAAATAAAAATGGCCAGCTATTGATTGAGCAAGCACTAAAATATCAGCCCGAGTTTGTTGCGATAGTTGATACTGAAACTGCTATCATTGTTGAGGATCAATTAAGCTCAACAAATATAAAAGTTTTAAAAGGCAGAGATGGGCTATTAGAGCTATCATCGTACGAAGCAGCTGATTTGATGTTAAATGCCCTAGTTGGATCTTCAGGAATGGAGCCAACAATTAATGCTTTGAAATCAAAAGTCGATGTTGCATTAAGCAATAAAGAAAGCTTAGTAATGGCTGGAAACATAATTAATGATATAAAAAATAATTCAGGCGCTAAAATATTTCCAGTAGATAGTGAGCATTCCGCAATTTGGCAATGCTTAACTGGGGAATCAATGGAGGATGTAAATAAAATAATATTGACGGGAAGTGGCGGACCTTTTCGTACGTTAGATAGAAGTAAATTTTCTTCAATTACCCCTGAACAAGCACTTAAGCATCCAAACTGGGATATGGGTAATAAAATAACAATTGATTCTGCTACAATGATGAATAAGGGACTTGAAGTTATTGAAGCATTTTGGCTTTTTAATATTTCTAAGGAAATGATAGAAATAATTATTCACCCTGAATCAATCATCCATTCAATGGTTGAATTCAAAGATAAGTCTATTAAGGCTCAATTAGGATTGCCAGATATGAAAATACCCATTCAATATGCACTAACTTTTCCTAACCATCCTCAATCTAGCTGGAAAGAGCTAAGTTTAACAGAAATAAAATCACTTACTTTTGAAAAGCCAGATTATAAAAAATTTCCATGTATGAGGTTGGCATTTGATGTTCTAGAAAAAGAAGGATCAGCCCCAGCTGTGTTGAATGTTGCAAATGAGCAGGCTGTTTATCGTTTTCTAAAAAATGAAATAAGCTTTAACGAAATTTCTCATATAATTGAGATGGCATGTGACCAGCATAATTATATTAGTCAACCAACATTGGATGATCTACTTAAACTTGAGATATGGTCTACAGATTTCGTAAAATCATATAGAAGTAAAAATTAATTATTTAAGGTTTAACTAATGATATATTTTATAGCATTTGCATTTTTAATTAGCATTTTAGTATTTGTACATGAGCTTGGGCATTATTTAGCTGCGCGGTCAATTGGGGTGAAGGTTGAGCGCTTCTCCGTAGGATTTCCACCTAGACTGGGAACATTTACTTCTGTTCCTGGAGGATGGAAGGTTAATTTATTTTTCTTTAAAAAAAATAAAGAAGGCAAGCTTCAATGGTTGCCAATCTTTAATTCAACATTGAAACAAAAAGGCAAAAAAGGCTCAGGGACTGAATATTGCCTATCCATAATACCATTTGGTGGATATGTTAAGGTGGCTGGAATGATTGATGAGAGCATGGATTCCTCTTTTGACCATAAACCTTATGAGCTAATGAGTAAACCGCGATGGAAGCAGATTTGGTTTATGAGTGCAGGGGTATTAATGAATACCTTGATGGCAGTTATTATTTATACTGGACTCGCAATTAATAATGGCGCTGTTCCTGTTTCAAATCTTCCAATCATTGGTGAGGTGGTAGCTGGAGCACCAGCAGAAAATAATGATTTGAGACCAGGGGATATTATTAAATCAATTAATGGGAAAAATATTTCATCATGGGAAAATTTAGTTTCTGAAGTATATCCACGCCCGAATCAAAATATTAAATTAGAGTATATAAGAGATAGTAGAGTTAAGTCCATTAATTTGAAAACATCATATCAAATGAACTTTAAAGGAGATACATTAGGAGTAATTGGGATTCGTCAAGAATATAGACCCTCGACATTTTCTGAAAGTATTTCTATAGGAAGCTATAGAACGATGCAAGGGTTTGGAATGATAATATATAGTATTCAAATGCTCACATCAGGGAAAGCAAAATTCGATCAGCTTGGTGGACCAATAATGATTGGGCAATTGGCTGGAGAAGCTTTTGAGATGGGTTTCAGTTATTACTTTGGGTTAATGGCTTTAATCAGTTGTAATCTTGCATTTTTAAATATTCTTCCAATACCCGGATTAGATGGGGGGCATATTTTTATCACCCTTATCGAAGGAACAATCAGACGTCCACTTTCACTAAAGACCCGAATGCTTATTCAACAGATAGGAACTGTATTGTTGCTTATGTTAATGATTTCCGTTATGATAAATGATATAGGAAGATTATTTGGCTAATTAATTTCTTTTAATAATAAGGTCATAGAACCATATTTTATTTTTATTTGTATTTTAACGGGCAGTCTTTTTTCAGATTCACTAATCCATATTCTCATATCACCCTGATTTTTAAAAAGCTCTTTACCCTTTTTAAACGGCTTGATAACCTTGCATGAAAAAATACCTAAAGCTGAATCCACCGTTTCAGTTGCTGCTAATTTTAAATTATAATTAATAACTTTTTTGCCTTCATAAGAATAAAATGACATTATTTTTTGTGGAATTAATTCAAAAGTTCTTAAGTAGTAGAACATTGAATATGGTCCACGTGCTTTAAAATCTATATCTATTTTTTTATTTTTGGTTTTAGCAACATTTTCAGCATAATCAAATAATACATCAATTTTTTCTGTATAGTTAGGTTGATTAATATTTTTCTTTAATCTATGCGTATAAAATTCATTTTTATCTATCCAAACATCTATCCTATCTTTAATGGGAAATAATCTTTTAGCAAACCCTTTAGTTGTGGTTGTAAAAGTTATCTGATAGGTTTCAAAACCATTCACCACTTCTACCCCAGAGACAAAAAGTTCAGCTTCACCAACCCTTATGCCATTCCATTCAGCGGAATATTTTAACAATTCACCAACCTTAAATGGTGGCTCATTTGCATAGATAAAAAGGTGAAATAATATAATAGGTATAATTTTTTTCATGATCGAATTATTTCAAATTTTGAATTGTCAAATTTATAGATTGTGGATCCTGATGACGTAGGAAGCGCTCCTGCATCAATAATTAAATCAATTTCATTACCAAATTGATCTATAATCAATTTGGGATCATTTAATGGGGGATCTCCAGATTTATTTACCGAGGTCGTTGTAATTGGAAATCCTAGATTATTACAAAGCTCTATTGGAAATCGATATTTTGGCATTCTGATTCCCAAGGTTTGATTATCTCCCATTATTAATGGATGCACAATGCTATCTTTGACTGGTAGTATTACTGTATTTGATTCAGTTAAAATCTTATTTACCATTAATAAATCATGCGATGAAATATTAACCCAATTTGTGATTATATCAATTGACCAACCAATAACACTTATAGGGGTTTTACGATTTTTTATTTGATTTACTCTGTTTATTGCTGATTCATTTCTAGAATCAACGCCAAGTCCATATAAAGTATCAGTAGGATATACAATAAGCCCACCCGATTTAATTATTTCTGATGCAGTCTGAATAGCATTCTTATCATCTATTGAAATGATCTCCATAAAATCTAATTAATTGTTGATTTCCATTTTCTATGAAACCAAAAGTAATGATCTGGAAATTCTATAATTTTATCTTCCAGCATTTTTGTATAAGCTTGAGTTATAGATTCAATAGAACGTTCATTTTCTAAAGTTAATTCACTAAATGATATAGACATTGAACCATCCATATTTTTTGTTGCAACAGAAAATATAAGAGCTGCCCCGGTTTTCAAATGGAATATAGCCGCACCCTTAGGGACTGATGTTTTATGATTGAAAAAATCAACGATAACACCTCGGTGTTTTGCATCTTGATCACTTGCTAGGATTAAAATTTTATTTTCCTTTAATATTTTATATGCTTGATCTAGAGATGACTTTCTATAAATATGCCGCATACCATATGATTCTCTTGTATCTTTAAAAAATAAATCAGAGCCTTTATTGGATTGTCTTTGAATTATTCCCCATAGTGGATATTTATTTTTTCCAAACCAAGCTGCCCATTTTTCCCATAATCCGAAATGGCCCGTAATTAAAATAATACCCTTATTTTTATTGAGAGCATCATCAATAATGTTTTTATTTTCTATTTTGAAGTTAGTTGTTTCAACCGTTGTTGAAATTGACAAGAAATCTATGAAATTTTCCACAACAGTTTTATAGGATCCTTTTAAAACTTTCTCTATCCATTGATGGCTCTGATTGGGGAATGCTAGTTTAATATTCTTATATGCCTCATTTTTTCTTATAGGTATATATTTATATGCGAACCCTGATAGCCAACCTATATACCTTTTCCTCCTTTTATTGGATACCTGTTTTAAATATCTTGATAGATAATGAAGAAAATAATATGTGAATTTCTCTCTAATATTCATTTGGCTTATTTTTTCCAATAGATTGATAGATGGAATTATAATTCAATAAATCACAATATTAAGCTAAGGTATTAAATAGCTCATCGATTTGATTTTTTAAATCAATCTCGCTCCCGTCATTATGAACTACATAATCAGCAATATTTGTTTTGTCTTCTTCTGACCATTGAAATTCAATACGCTTCAATATTTCTTCTCTTGAAAGCGTTTGCCTACTGAGTGCTCTTTCCATCCTATGCTTTAATTGTGCAGTAACAACAATAACGTAATCAAGATGTGCATCGTAACCTGATTCATATATTAATGCCGCATCAACAATAAAAAGACCGTGTTTTCCATCTTCAAGCACCTCTTGAAAACTTTTGTCAATCTCATTATGTATATAAGGATGAACGACATAATTCAAGCGCTGCTGATGGTCTTTATCTTGAAATGCAACTCGTGCCAACTTTTTTTTATCTATTTTACCTGAGCCATCCATTATATCTGTCCCAAACTCTTTTATCAGCTCATCTTTAACATCTTTATTATTATCGATTAGGCTCTTTGCGGTTATATCTGCATCCAATACATAAGCACCCATTGACTTAAAAAATTGACTTGCTGTGCTCTTTCCACTCCCAATTCCTCCAGTAAGGCCAACTTTAAGCATGGTTATTTAATACCGTTAGTATTCGTTTTTTTATTTCAACAATACTACCAATCCCATCTACTTCAATCAGTACATTATTATTAGAATAATAATGTACTAGGGGAGCTGTTTGTTCCCAATACACCTCTTGCCTTTGCTTGATAACTTCTGGCGTATCATCGGTTCGACCTGAATCCTGTCCCCGTTTAATTAATCTTTGGACTAATTCATTTTCATCTGCAGTTAGGCTGATAACAGCATCAAGATTATGAGACTTATTGTTCATTATACCATTGAGGCCTTCCGCCTGAGGTATTGTTCTTGGAAATCCATCCAAAAGATATCCGCTTTGCGCATCTTCTTTTCCAAGCCTAGCGTTTATAATATCTAATAAGACATCGTCCGGAACCAGTGCGCCTTGGTCAATATATGATTTTGCAGTTTTTCCAATCTCGCTTGATATTTTTATTTCTGATCTTAGGATATCACCAGTTGATAAATGGATGATTCCATAGTGGTCACAGATATGACTTGCCTGTGTGCCTTTTCCTACTCCCGGTGGTCCTAAAAAAATTAAATTCATTTCATATCAATATTGCTATTAAATCAATATTCCAGCTAGAGTTGCTGTCAACCATGAAGCTAGTGCTCCTCCAATCATTGCTTTAAACACCAACTGCGCGATGTCTTTTCTTCGATTAGGAGCAATTCCTCCAATGCCACCTAGCTGAATACCAATTGAACCAAAATTAGCAAAACCACAAAGTGCATAGCTAGTAATAATTGCAGCTCTATCAGAAATTTCGTTGTTGGCAATTAATGTTCTTAGGTCCGCAAAGGCAACAAATTCAGTAAAAACAATTTTCTTTCCCATTAATGAACCCACCATGGTTGATTCGTTCCAAGGAATACCCATTGTCCATGCTAAGGGTTTAAAAATAGTTCCTAAAACGGATTCAATTGATACTCCTACCATTCCTAAAAAATAATTCAACAACGCAATGATTGAAATAAATGATATTAGCATTGCGCCAACATTAACAGCTAGTTTAAGACCTATTATTGTTCCATTTCCCAATGCATCCATAGCATTAACGCTTGGATTTTCAGAATCAAGCTCAACCTCATTCGAACTTATTTTATTAGTTTCGGGATAAATTATTTTTGCGATGACCAATGCCGCTGGAGCTGACATTACAGATGCAGACATTAGATGGCCAGCTATTCCAGGAATAGTATCAAGCCATTTTGCATAAATCGCTAAAACACCACCCGCTGCTGTTGCGAACCCGCCAACCATAACAGCTACTAATTCTGATTTTGTCATTTTATTGACGTAGGGCCTAATCATTAAAGGCGCCTCAGTTTGACCAACAAATATATTTGCACTAACGCTTAAGGTCTCAGGCCCACTGGTGTGCATCGTTTTTTGCATTAAACGCGATACATGCTTTATAACAAATTGAATAATTTTATAATGATAAAGGATAGATATAAGAGCGGAAAAGAATATGATTGTTGGAAGCAATCTAAATGCTACGCTCTCAAACGCTGGATGAAATCCCATATTATCTACTTGTGAACTAAAAACAAATTCACTCCCTTTATCAGCGAAACTAATTAATTTTGAAATAATTTTATCAACATAGGAAAAAATGGGTCGTCCAATCGGTGTTTTTAATATCAAGATTGCAAAAATAAACTGCAGCCCCAATCCCCAGAGAACAGTTCTATAATTTATTTCTTTTCTATTTTCAGATATAGCGTATGCTATGGACAATAAAACGACTATACCCATAATGCCTATCAGTTGATTCATAAACTAAATTTAATTTAAAATTTTATTAATTTCATTTTTGATTAATAGAAATGACCTATGATCATTTTGTGTGTTGTCTACTATTATATCTGCGCTATTTTTTGATGGGTAAATAAATTGATCATACATAGGACGAACAGTATTTGCATATTGTTTAATTATTGATTCAACGGTTCTTCCACGTTCTTTTGTATCTCTTTTAATTCGATAAGCTAATCGCTGATCATCAGGTAAATCCAAAAAAATTTTTATATCCATAACTTCATTTAATTTAGATTGAGTGAATAAAAGCGTACCATCAAGTATAATAACTAATTTTGGTTTGATTTTTAGTATATCTTTAGAGCGCAAATGTCTAGAAAAATCATAAATCGGTATATCTATCTTATTTCCAAGAATAAGACCTTTAATGTGTAATAACAATAGATCAAAATCAATTGCGTCGGGGTGATCAAAATTTTGTTTACATCGTTCATTAAATGACATATGACTAAGGTCTTTATAGTATGAATCTTGATTAATTATTGTTATCCGTTTTTCTCCAAATTCTTTTTTTAATTTTTCTGCGAACATTGTTTTCCCAGATCCGCTACCGCCTGATATTCCCACTATTTTAGGGGATTGATTCATCAAGATTAGTCTACTGCCTTGAATGCGCTAAACCAATCTAGGGCTTGGGCATATGATGTAAAAACTGAACCAGAATGACTGCCCCCTTCAATTGTAATCAGTTCAATATCAGCTCCATTACTTTTGAGATTATTATATGCAATAACAGAATTATTATAATTGACTTCGTCGTCATCAGTACCATGAAATAACCTTATAGGCGCTTTGGGGTTCCAACTTACAAGGCTATTATTTTTAAAACTGTTTTTTAATTCTAACTCACCTTCACCAAGAAATTCAGTTAAGAATTTTTCTGTAAATAGACTTTTAATGGTTTTCGTTAAATAGTTGTTTGCTTCCCCAATGCTTTTTGACCCATCCATTAATCCAGGAATAAGGTCAGCGTAAGGATTTTGAAAAAGATCATTAGCGGGTCGATTAAGCTTTTCTATTGTATTATATGACATATACGTAAATGAGATATATCCTGGTTGAGGATAAGTATCAATAGATAGAATCCTTTTGCTTGAATAAGACATATCATAAGGACCTGCCATGGGGGCTGATGCCGTTACCTGGAATTCATCTGCATATTTCTCTTCGATTAATTTATGTGTCGCCATTGCCACATATCCACCTTCTGAATATCCAGCAATAAATAATTGACCATTATCATTTATACCTTCATTGCATATGAAACTCTTCACTGCACGTATTTTATCTACGACACCTTCGGCAACAAATTTATGAACATAAGGATGAACGACATCAACCGATACACCAAGCCCTAACAAATCCGGAGAAGAACCAATATAGCCAACCGATGCCATAAATAATGCATCGAAACCTCTTAAGGGAGTTATGGATGCGACATTACTCCTTTTTGATTCTGTGCCGTGCTGCCCCGAATAAATAGGAAAATCAAACTTCTCTTCAATATCAGGAATATATATGGCGCCGGAAGCTTGACGCACAATTCCATCCCAGTCTACTGTTTCATATACTATACTATAAACCTTTACATCATTTTGGGGATCTAGACCAATATCAATATTATTTTCAATTAAAAAATTGGAAAGAAATGCTGAATCAATAATCCCTAATGGCAGAACGGATAGTACTTTTCCTCTACCGCTTGGATTGATTTGACAGTTTTCATTTGCTTGTTCCTCGCAAGCAACCAAAAGCAAGGCAAGGGTAATGAATAATAAATTTTTTTTCATTTCAACCTTTTTTACTACTCAAATCGGATATGTTTAAATGCTTGATTAAGCATAATTCCAGTAATAAAACCCCCTATATGTGCAAACCATGCCACACCTCCTGTTGTGTCAAATCCTAAGCTACCTAGTCCATTAGTTAATTGGTTGAAAAACCAAAACCCCAATACAAACATTGCAGGAACCCTAAAAGTTGTAAAGAATATAATAATGAAAGCAAAAACATGTACGCGGGCATGAGGGAATCTAATCATATACATTCCTAGTACTCCAGCAATCGCTCCGGAGGCTCCAACCATAGGAATTGTTGAATTTGGATTTATTAATAATTGTGATATTGTTGCAGCTAATCCGCATAAAATATAAAAAACAGCATACTTAACATGGCCAAGCACGCCTTCTACGTTGTCACCGAATACCCATAAAAACCACATATTACCCATGATATGAGATAGACCGCCATGAAGAAACATTGATGTAAAAATTGTGATCAGTGAAAAATCTGCTGGAATAAAACCAAAGTTATAAATAAATGATTTTTCTGCTAAGGGGTCATTGAGGCCAAGATTTAATTGTATAAGAAATACTAAAACGTTGATGCAAATAATGCAGTACGTCACATAGGGAACCAAAATTCTGGGATTATCATCTTTATAAGGGAATAACATTAATAGACTTCAAATTGTATATTTTTTTCAAGCAAATTTCCTGCCTGATCAGATGCTCTAAATGATATGGTATGTTTTCCAATTGATAATGGTTTGTTCAGATCATAAGAAATAATTTTTAGTTTAGGTTGGAATGCATAATATACTTCTTTACCATCTAAGAGCACTTCAAATGAATTAGGGTTGGGGTCAAAACCGGATAGTTTATCTTCAATATTTATCTTGAATTGATTTAATTCAAGTGATGCATATTTTCCCCCATTTCCCGGATGAGACCTGATCATTTTTGGAGGAGTTTTATCTTCAATAACTGCAATTGCATCCAGATGTTTTACTTCGCCAATCAACACTCTGCGTTCCGCATTATTTTGTGTTTTGATAAATGTCCAACCTTCTTTTTTGTCATAATAATATAGATGCTTTTTTCTACTATCTAATTTTCTCGGGTAGCGCATTGCGATATTAATAGGTTCAGCCAATGGGCGTTGAAATGGTTGTAATTGATAGACCCTGGTTAACAGCTTTCCACCATTTATTTTTGGATATTTATGTACTGGCTCAACCCAGCTTAAAGTTTGATCTGTGAATGATCCTTTCCTTGTTCTTATGGAGCAGGAACCATCTTTAGATATTATGGTCATAGACGAATCTGGATAAATGACCGTGAATGGAAATTTAAATTGTATTTGCCTTTCAATTGATCCTCCTATTACTGCTTCAACCTGGTCAATTTGTTCAAATTCTTTTGGCAATAAAGGTTCGCTAAGATACACTGAAGGCTGTATTTGATTAACGGGTATTGTTATATATTGAAATTCCCCCTTTAATCGTATAGATAGTTTTTCATTGATTACTTTTTCTGGTTGAATCTGAATATATACTCCAGCATCTGAATGTGATATATCTAGATCAATATTTAAGCTAAGATGATCGCCAGCAATATTTTTATCTGACCAATGCGCAGGAAGGGACACAGTCCCAATATCATTTTGAGCGATAAATTGCAAAGCTTTGCGTGCAATTTTCTTTTTCGGAACAGTGATAATTAATCCCGCCTCTACCCTTTCTTTTGAAATAATACCAACTTGTTCTTCGGCATATCCAAATGGAGTAAACGAGTATATAATTGCAGATTTTATTGGTATTGCTATGCTCTTTGGTTGTAACAAAAATGTTGCTATATCATTTGTTTCACCAAGTTTTGTAGCGGCAATTTCAAAAGGGTTCATAAAAAAAAGTGTGCCGTTAACTATACGTATGTTTTCTTGAGCGTCGTAGATAAATAATTTTATTTCATGATAGCCTTTGTTTAATTCAAAGGTACCATCTCCATCAGAAGAATGAACTGGTATTAGCGGATCATTATAGTTTTGATATAATTTTATAAAATCACCCATGTTCAATCGGCTATTTCTATAATCATTGATATAATTTGCAGTGGATTGCCAATTATAGTTTAGTTTTTCAAACTGCATTGAATGAAAAAGCTTATTATTCAAATAAATCTCTATCTTATGCGGTTGGTATTTATTTTTTGCACCCTCTCTTTTATCATATGCTTTGACTGATAATCCAATTTTACCATATACATTGATGGTATCAGCAAAATGATATTCTCCTTTTTTATCTCTAAATACCGGGAAATTTTGAGGTAATTGATTGCCATTTATCCAGCTATCTTTATTTAATGGAGTTAGACCTATCTCTTCAACGATTGGGGCTAATCTATCTGGTTGATCAAGTCCGTTAGTTAATGGATTTAATACCATTCCTTTTTCGTCGCGCAGTTCAAAATGTAGATGCGGCCCAAAAGAAAACCCTGTATTGCCAGAATAGGCTATAATATCATTTTTTAAGAATGAAAACTCATTGGGATTAAGATACACATTAGTTAAGTACGATTGAGATTTTTCCTGCTCTTCAATCAACCTTTCCTCTAGATTAGGTGCAAACTTGCTTAGATGAGCATATACTGCTGTTTTACCATCATCCAATGTGAGGTATAGCGCCCTACCAAATCCTGAATAATTAGTAACAATTCTTGAAATATATCCATTTGAAACAGCATAGACCGGATGGCCTTCTGTCCCTTTGGTTTTCATATCAAGGCCTAGATGATAGCCAGTTGTTCTAAATTCTCCAAAATTTGAAGATAGATGCTTACCTGTATTTGTTGGCCAAATGTATTCTTGACTAAACAATGGGAAAAACAAAAGTAATAAGGTAACTTTTTTCATAATTGCTGCGTTCTGAAGAACTATTAAATTTATTTCAAATAATCGGTTTAAAGATAGCGGATTGATAAAAAATAAATTCTAATTTTTTGTGATATGTTTCATATAATTTTATTTGAGCCCGAGATACCACCTAACGCTGGAAATATTATCCGTTTATCGGTAAATACAGGGTGCCAACTCCATTTTATTGAACCCCTAGGATTTTCCTTAGATGAAAAAGGTTTTAAACGTGCGGGCATGGACTATATGAAACGAACTAATATCAATATTTGGAACTCCCTTGATTCATGCATAGATAATATAGAAGTAAATAATTATTATTCTATCAGCACGAAGGGTAGAACAAAATATACTAAAGTTAATTTTATGAAAAATGATGCTTTTATTTTTGGCCCTGAGAGTAGAGGATTACCAAAAAAGATCAGAGAATCATTTAATTCAATCTATATACCTATGAAAAGTGAAGGGAGAAGTCTAAATCTTGCAAATGCTGTTTCAATTATTATTTACGAAGCCTGGAAAGGCCTTAATTTTAAATAGATTAATTATTTTTATTCGGAAAGTTCCTTTAGTAGCTCAATAGTAAATATTCCGGTATTATGACTATCACTCCAAAATGGCCTGATTCCATAATAACCAACTGGTTGTAAACCACTTAAAATATAGCTTTGCTCAGTTAATTGTTGAGCTTGGCTTTTATAAATATTTCCTAATGCATCTGTTTCACCTGCACAGGAAGCACAGGGACACCTATCTCTTAATAGTTTTAACGATACTACAGATTCAGAACCATCGGAAAATGATACGAGCAACATATCATTAATTACCTCATGTTCTTTTATAGATAAATTGTTTGACATTGTAAGCTGAAATTTGAAAACTTTAAGCGATATGAGTAAATCTTTTTATCCATTTA
>JAYZHP010000109.1:0-19690 GCA_036166415.1 Fidelibacterota bacterium
TTTGTTCCAAGAAGGATTCCATTTTTTATCTGCTTCATTCCTCTAATTAAACCCATTCTTGATGTCTGACGTTTTTGCGCAAAAACCGGCAATTCAGATCCACGGCTCATCTGTTTTAATAATTGGAGTGTATTATCAAGCTGTGCACGAGATGTAAAAAGCACCATCATTCTTTTATTAAATTTTTGATGACAGTATAGAATAGTTTTTGCAATGATATCAGGTCTTTGACCATCACTACCTGCATATTGGTAATAGGTTACTTGATCGTTGTAACTAAATGGGCTTTCATAAACAGCTGTTGTTAGGTCATCAAATTCTACGGAATCTAGGCCGACGCGATTTAAAAAATAATCAAAGGAAAGCCTAGTTCTTAGAGTTGCGCTTGTTAAAATGCAATAATCAACTGATTTAAATAAAGAATTGGCAAGCTCACGCCCAGGTTCAATTGGGGCCATATTGACCGTAAGAATTAATTGTGTTGTGTTAGAAATATTTCTAAAAACCCCCTCATACCAATAAACATAATCTTTATTCTGTTTTGATGTAATTGATTCGGTCAAAATAAGCATATCAGATAAGGATCCTTCGCTTCTATCGAAAAGCTGATGAAGTTCTAAAAAATCTTCTTTGGTCTCATCTATATCCAATAAATCTTCTCTTAGTTTCCTAATGTGATTTCTTAAGCTATGAAGGGATCTTTTTAATTCATTTAATTCTTTTTCAAGCGGGGTAAAATGTTCATTTAGATTATTAATAATTATTTTAGTTGAGTATTTTGAATCTGGATCAAAATGATGAAATGCATTAGATGTCATTTTATCAAAAAAAGTTTTGATTGCATCTCTACCATTATCAACAAGATTTGTTAATTCATTTCTTGTTATTTCAAACTTTGGATGGACAGCTGCGATGGTTCTTAATTTATTGTTCCATCGAACGGAATGATTATGCTTCGGATCAATACGATCAAGTGCATAATTTAATGATCGGTGATCGAAAATTTGGGTTAATTGATGATAGGCAGCTTTTGTCAAATTATGAGCCTCATCAATAATCACCGCCTGGCTATCAGGTAAAAATCCTAACGATTCATCAATATCGGACTTTGACTGTGCATCAGAAATTAATAACGCATGATTAACAACAATTAGATTTGACTGGTAAGCCATTTTTCTTAAAGGTCCAAAAAAACAGCCATCATGCTTGGCGCAGATTGAAGAAGTGCAAAAACCTTGCTCGCTATGAATAAGACCCATTAATCGATAGGTAAATCCATTGGTAAAGCCAGGGCATTCATCTAAATCTCCCGTTGTTGTATGCTCAAGCCATACCAGCAAGGGAAGTAAATTCATAGCTTCTTCAGCATTGAGCATTTTATCTGAACTATTGATCAACCAACTAAATCTGGTTTTGCATAAATAATTATTTCTTCCCTTCATTAAAACTGCTTTAATTGATACATCAATTGCATTTGTTAAAGTGGGTAGATCATTTTTAAATAATTGATCCTGTAAATGCTTGGTATAGCAAGAAAGGATTATTGGACTGTCATTAGAATTGAGATGGGAATATTTTATTGCTGGATATAAATAGGCCATACTTTTTCCTAGTCCAGTACCAGCTTCTACGACACCTATCCCACCCTGACTGCACATAATATTATCAACATAATCGCTAAATTTGATTTGATTAGGTCTAAGTTCGTACGTGTCAAAAGTTTTATTTAATAATCCATTTTCTCCAAATACGTCATTCGAATTTGTAGTAGATATATCTGTTCCAGCCTCATGAAAAAATATATTTTTATTTTGTGGTTTGACTAAATCTGAGGATACAAGACCATTTTTAAGATCTCCTCTCTTCGTTAATAGATTGCCAATATTTATAAATAAATCTTTATTATAAACTTGAAATGGATTTAAAAAACTAATGATGCTTGAAATTAGATTAAGATCATATGAAGCAACTTCATGAAGGAGCTCTACAAATACCTCTCCGCAATTTTCAGTATCTTTTTCAGCGCGATGAGCCCCTTCTGATGAAAGATCGTAATACTCTGAAACTGCACTAAGATTATGGGCAGGCTGAAAAAAAAGAAAGGCTCTGGAAAGAGTTAAGGTGTCATAATATATTCTATCAATAAATTTTTTATTATGTCGCTCAGCCATTGCCTGTAAAAACGATACATCAAATGGTGTATTATGAGCAACGATGGGATACTCATCTAAAAAATTAAAGAGATCATCAATGATTTCTTTCTCAAGAGGGGCATCGGCAACCATTTCATTTGTTATTCCAGTGATATTTGCAATTAAATCAGAAATAGGAATTTGAGGATTAATTAATGTTGAATATCTATCTGCTGGCTTTCCATCTTTGAACATAATGGCTGCAACCTCAATGGCGCGATCGGTTTCAACTTGAAGACCTGTAGTCTCAAAATCAAATGCAATGAACCGATCAAGCTTCAATGAGGATAGTAATTCTTGTCGATCCATAAATATATATTAATCTATACTACGTTCTCATCTGATTGATCCACTTTAAATGTGGGGTACGCCTTTCCGGTAGTAAAATAATAATAATGCCTTAAAAAGATAAAAAGAGGGCAAAGCAATACCAAAAGCCATGGGTAGCGCATTGATAAAAACATAGTAGGTATAAATACAACATATATGCGACATCTTTGAAAATGTCTTTTAGCAATAGGAAAGCAAAGCGCAACCAAAGGAAATGGTAAGTATACGACTGCTGTAGTGCTAATCATAGGATCATCATTTACAAATCCAATTATAGTTACCATTAACGAAAATAAAATGATTATTGATAAGGGTATTACCATATCTTTCTTTGATTTTAGATTAAAATCTTCATCATTAATTGAGATGCCCCAAGTTAGGTGCCCTACTAAAAAGAAAAGAACATATGGCAAGCCAAAATAAATTAAATCAGGAGATAGTGAAGTTGGATTTGCACCAATGATAAAGAGCATAAATCCAAAGATAAAAATCTTTCCAGCCTGACTAACAGATCTTACTTTTTTCAAATCGCTGTACTTGGAATTATAAAAATAATCAACAAGAGGAGCGATAATCAATAATATGCACAAATAAACTGAAAGACTGCTCCAGTTCCAATACATCCATCTATCATTAAAATGCGAAACAACATTATCTCCTGCGACTACAATCGCCCAAATACCAAACCAGCGCTCTGGATTAAGACTGAAAAAATTATCAAAACTATTAAATATGTTTGATAGCGATTGATATCCTTTGGATCCTTGAGGAATGTACTTTTCAGCAAGCAATTATATTGGTCCTTATATGAATATTAAAAGAAAGGGATGATTTCATTTAATATGATAAATGCTACCACTAATGAAGCAAAAACCAAGCCACCCTTAATTAGGTTAGCTGAGAAATTGAATCCATCAGCACCTGTTTTGAGCTCTTTCATATATTCAGGCATTTTCCATTTAACTAAAATAAATACTGCGGTCATCATTCCACCAATTGGCAACATGTATTTTGATGATAAATTATCCATAACATCAAAAAAGGTTGGCCCTAAGAAAAAGGATTCACCAAATATTCCTGTTATATTTATACCTCCGCCTAATGATAGCGAACAAAACATTCCAATAACAGTAACAATGGATCCAAATAATAGCGTCGCTTTTTTACGCGACCAATTTCTTTGATCTATCAAATAAGCTGTTTGAACCTCAAGGATTGAGATTGCTGATGTTAAGGCTGCCATAAACAAAAGGAAGAAAAACATTGTTGCCCAAATTGTACCACCTGCTAATTGTGGAAAAACTGAAGGAAGCACAACAAAGATGAGACCGGGTCCCTCAGCAGGGTTTGCACCCAAGGCAAAAACAGTTGTAAATATTGCTATGCCCGCTAAAAGAGCAATTAATGTATCGATTACTATTATCCATACTGCAGAGGTTAATAAATTTTGTTTTCTATCTAAATAGCTTCCATAGGTAATCATCGTTCCCATTCCAAGGCTTACTGTAAAAAAAGAATGGCCCAAAGCAAGAACGATTGATGATGGCGTAAGATCTTCAAATCGCGGGTTGAATAAAAAGGAAATTCCTTTCATTCCACCTTCAAGAGTTACACCTCTTACAGCAAGAACAGCTAATAATAATATAATCAACGGCATCATAACTGAGGACCATTTCTCAATACCTCCTTTAACGCCATTAATAATTACCCACATACATAGCGCCATAAAGAATATTTGATAAAGTAGTGGCGACCATGTGCTTTCAATAAAGGTTCCAAAAATAGCACTGGAAGCATCTGGATTACCTGCTAGTTGAGAGAATCCTCCCGTTACTGAATCAATAATATATTTTAATATCCAACCACCAACTACTCCATAGAAGGATAATATTACAAAAGCTGAAGCAACACCTAAAAAACCAACATATTTCCATGTTGAACCTGGTGCTAATTTTTCAAAAGCACCAACAGGGCTAAGTTGAGTTTTGCGTCCTATGGCAAACTCTGCAATAACAATAGATAAACCAACAAGGAAAATGCAAATTAAATAAACAATTGTAAACGCTGACCCTCCATTTTGCCCCGCCATATGAGGGTATTTCCAAATATTTCCAATTCCTACCGCAGATCCTGCTGCAGCAAGTATAAATCCTAACTTTGATCCCCATTTTTCACGCTGTCCGCTCATGATTTTTCTAATACCTCCTGATCAGATTTTTCTAAATCTTCATTCATTACTTTATTAAATGGATGCAAATGCGCCTCAACTACAGCATCTAGAAGACCATAAATATAGACAATGATAACCCACCATCCATATCGGTTTCTTTGGTATAGGTAGTCTTTCTTTATCGTAGGGCTTAATCCATCAGAACTGCTATATTTCTTTGAAAAATCCATATAAAGATATGCTGACGCAATTCCCGTAGATGCTAATATTGATCCTTTTACAGGTTGACCATTATAGAATTGACCGCCACCTGGAAGCATGAACGATCTTAAAGCTGCGATTTTGGGAGATTTTTGACTTAAACTATCTACTTCTTGGCTTTGACATAGAATAATAGAAAAAAGAGCAATAGAAAACAGAAAGAGTCTATTATACATTAATGTAAAGCGATACATTCAATCTCAACATCCGCACCGCCAGGCAGCTCTTTAACTGAAACTAATGATCGAGCAGGAGCAGATGATTCATCTAACCATTCATTGAACACTTCATTCACCTCATCATAATGGGACATATCCGTTATAAACACAGTAAACTTTACAACCTTTGATAAATCAGACTCTGCGCGTTCAAGAATAGCTGATAAATTTTTAAAAACTTGGTGAACTTTATCTTTGAATCCCCCATCAACCATCTGCCCAGTATCCGGGTCAATCGGAACCTGTCCTGCGGTAAATACAAAACCATTTGCAACGGTAGCTTGATTATAGGAACCCATCGGATTTGGCGCATGGGCATCAGTAATTATTTTTTTCATTTTATACTCCTAAACATTAAAAGACATACAGGCAAGTCCAATATTTGAATCATAATCTCTTTTACCATCTGAGTTTATTTTATGTAAGATAAACTCGCCAACCGCAGCAACTTTTGCTTCAAATAAATGCCCTCCCTTGCAATGAAGCTGGTGGTCCGATATTGTTATATGCGCATGAATAAATGGTTCGCCATCTTTTAATAAAACATTGCCCTGAAATGAGGTCAATTCCCATATATCTGTAAAGGTTTGGGTAATATATTCTTGATTTTTTAAATCATATGCACCAACCTCAATATCTTTAATCGCTCCAATACCTGAAAGCTGTGCATTATCTATCATCTTTTCTTTGCAAAAAGTTGTTAAAGTCTTCATAATTGCTTCATTTTGCTCAACGTAGATAATATAGGTATCACCATCTTGTTTATACTGCATTTTTTTCCTCAATATTTTTTATAATTATATCTTTTGCTTTGCTCAACGCAAGTTCAAGTGATTTTTTATCTTTTCCACCAGCGGTTGCTAGATTTGGACGGCCTCCTCCTCCTCCGCCCATTATACTTCCAACTTGCTGCGCTAAATCTCCCGCCTTAAGACCTAACTTAACCAGTCCATCTGATACAACAACGACAAGTATTGGCTTATCTGAAATTGCAGCGAGAACACCAATGCCATTTTCTAATTTGCTAAGTAGCATATTACCAAAATCTTTTAGATCGTCCATATCTTCAGCATCTGTCATTTTGATAACTATTGTATTATCGTTAAAAACATAACTTTCTTTAATCAAGCTTTCAGCATCAAAAGTTGAATTTGATTTTTTTAGCTTTTTTAATTCTCTCTCTAAAGCCTTTTTATCATTTATTAATTGATCTAATCGATCAGAAATTGAATCAATATTGCAACTGAGAAGCTCTTTCGCCTGATCTAAGGTAGCAAACTGATCTTGAATATATTCAACAGCCTTAGGTCCGGTAACCGCAACAATTCGCCGTACACCAGATGCAAGAGATGATTCTTCTATGATTTTAAATAATCCAATATCACCCGTACGATCAACATGCGTACCTCCACAAAGTTCTTTTGAAAAATCAGATACTGTAACCACCCTAACTTGGTCACCATATTTCTCACCAAACATAGCAACAGCACCTTCTTTCTTAGCTTCATCAAATGCTTTAATAGATACTTCTAACTTATTGTTTATCAATACTTCACTATTTACAATATCTTCTATTTTCCTAACCTCGTCGTTTGATATTTTTTCAGAATGGGTTAGGTCAAACCGTAAATAATCCGGATGCACCAATGAACCTGCTTGCTGCACATGATCACCTAGAACAATCTTTAATGCTTGATGCATGAGGTGTGTTGCTGTATGATTTTTTCTAATGCGCTGGCGTCTTTCTCTATCAACAATACATTCAACATTTGATATATCTTTATTTAAAACCCCTGAGCAATAATGCACATAAGTGTTACCATCCAATTGAACATCATCAACTACTAAATCGACTCCTTTACCCTTAATGGTTCCTGTATCTCCAATTTGACCGCCAGACTCCGCATAAAACGGTGTTTGGTCTAATACAACAAGGTATGATTCATTAACGGATGCATATCGTACGATTTCAGCCGATAATGAAATTGTTTCGTATCCTTTAAAAATTGAATCATCAGTATCTTTTAACTGATTCCAAGATAGCTTGGCAGTATCTGTGCTAAATTTTTTAGCTGATTTTGCTCTTTTTTTCTGCTGATTCATCTCTTCTTCAAAGCCAGACTGGTCAACGGAGAGTCCTTTTTCTCTTGCCATAAGCTGCGTCAAATCCAATGGGAATCCATAAGTATCATATAATTTAAATGCTTCGCTACCAGTTATTATTTTCCCAGATGTATTGCTAATAACTTTATTAAAATGAGAAAGTCCGCGATCAAGCGTATCATTAAATGATGATTCTTCAGCATTTATAATTTTTTCTATATGACTTTTCTTATCTACTACTTCAGGAAATGTATCACCCATAATTTGCCCTAAAGTGTCAACCAAATCATATATAAAGGGCTGATTCATATCAAGCGATCTTCCAAAACGTGCAGCTCGGCGAAGAATACGCCTTACCACATATCCCCTGCCTTCATTACTGGGCAATGCGCCATCAGCAATGGCAAAGGATAACATACGTAAATGATCTGAAATAACCTGAAATGGAACAGGGTTTTTATCAAATGTTTTTCCAGTAACGCGTTCTATTTTTGCAATAATTGGTAGAAATAAATCTGTCGAATAATTACTTAATTGACCCTGCATAACCGAAACAATCCTTTCAAAACCTGCCCCGGTATCAACATGCATATTGTTTAAATTCTCTAGTGTACCATTAGAAAGTCGATTATGTTGAATAAAAACTAAATTCCATAACTCCCAGTATTGATCTGAAGCATTGACTCCTTTTGGGGACTGGCTTTTGATATCCTCTCCAATAAAATAATGAATTTCAGAACAAGGTCCACAAGGTCCAGTTTCACCCATTTCCCAAAAGTTATCTTTTTTATCAAATTTTAATACACGCTCAGGGGCAATATCTGTGACTTTTGGCCAAAGATCGAACGCTTCACTATCCTCATGATAAACCGTAACCCATAAACGATTTTTATCTAGACCCCAAACTTCAGTAAAGAGCTCCCAAGCCCATTGAATCGCTTCGGCTTTATAGTAATCACCAAACGACCAATTTCCAAGCATCTCAAAAAAGGTGTGGTGAAATGTATCAACCCCCACCTCCTCAAGGTCATTATGTTTTCCGCTGACTCTAATACATTTCTGACTATTTACGACACGAGAAAAATCAGGTTGTTGTTGATCTAAGAATATCGATTTAAACTGATTCATTCCAGCATTTGTAAATAATAACGTAGGGTCATCAATTGGTACTACAGGAGAACTGCGTACAAATTTGTGATCTTTTTCCTTGAAAAAATCTATAAATGCGTTTCTTATATCTTTACTATTCATATTCATCAAAATGAAAAAGAAGTTTCAATAGATGTAATATCAATCATTTCAGAATTACCATCTATACGCCCATTAGCATTATAATCGCGGAAAGAGCGTCTGAAAATATAATTTAAAACCAATCCCTGTCCCATAGAAATTCCTAGATTATATCCAATAATTGTACTTTCAGTATATTCAAATTTAAATGGATTAGGAACATTTCTTTGTTGATAAAATGCGGATGCACGTTGAATTCGGCTAATTGACTTTTTTAGGTTTAATGAGGTGAGGAATGTCTGATTTTTGCTTTCCAAAAATCTGGATTCTTTATCAGACCATTGATTACCCATCATATCATGATAAGACATATTTAACTGAAAAATGCTCCCTAGATTTAATGAAGCCCCTGAAAAGTATCCATTTTGTTTGCCAAACCTTCCTAGCCTAGACTCTTTTGTTCGTAATAGGATTTGATTAGAATTATTTTTTGTAAAACTAATACGTTCAATTTCATATAAGCGATTCCAGTAATTAAATTCAAACCTGCCTTCGGGCATTATCCTATATTCAAAATTAAAATTCAATGGTCCAAATCGCGATGAAAACCCGAATGGTATTATTCCAGCTCCAAGATCTTGATAATCTCCAGTTCCAGGATGAAGTGTCTTTCCAATCATCTGAGCAGCTTGTGAATAGACTATCACAGAAAAATTATCTTTTTTTATTACAGGAAAGCCTAGATCAATAGCGATAGCCATAATTTCATCAGTATCTTTATTTAAATTAATAGGTTCATCTTTTTTTCTAATATCATCATCAAGAACTAGGGGGTCACCTATATATCCCGGTATGCGACTATCCAAAGTATCAGTTATTCCATCGCCATCTATATCCAATTCATTGGGATCATAATCTGATAAGCCATCACCATCTGAATCAAGCCACCATGATTTATCATTAGGAAAATCATCAACGATATTAGGGCGTCCATCATTATCGTTATCACGTAAGCCAAGATACTGGTTGCGATCAGATACAAATGAAATACCTATCGGAAGACCCATTACTTTGCGAGTGCTGACCCTCGCACCGAATAAACCCATATTCTCTTTAAGATCATTGGAAAAAGCCTGAATTTTCATTGAAGGAGTATTTTTCTCAACATTCACTCCAATCTTACGTTCTTGGGGATATAAAATTGAATTCGAATAACCATGAACAAGAATTCCATAGCCTAGATCTACTTTATCCAAAGCACCAATTCTTGCAAAAAGTGGGTCACCCGGAAGTCCATATCTGATGTAATATATTTTATCAATTAAACTATTTTTTATGGAAGTTGGAGAAGAAAAATTCCATTCATCTGAATGAATATTTCCTTCAGCGTCAAAATAAATTACTAAGTCTAGTGCTATTGCCCATTTTCCAAATGGAATTACAGGACGCATTGCAATTTGATTCCAAACCTTGCCGTCAATAGTTACAGAACCAATAGCGCCTTGATTTTTCACTTGGGCACCAAGCGTAGCCTTGTCAAGAAAGGCCATTATAATGATGAGAAATATGATCCGAGATTTTCTCATGTTAAGGTTGAAATTACCTTGGATTATGAATGGTGTTCAATGGCTAAATCACCATTTCAAACATCTCTATTTTCGAACTAAATTTTCATTGCAATATGATAAAAATAATTAAAACATCAACTAGTGATATATTGAAATTCAACAATGAAGATTTTAGAAATTATATTTTTCTTCTTCAGGATAATCTTCAGGAAAAATTAGAGTCTGGACTTACCATAGATGAGATATTAGACATTGAAGACCCCTTTGAATCTTTGGAGCTTTTTTTACCTGAAGAAGTATATCCAATTATGGTTTTAGCTATGATTAATAATATAAGAAGTGACACTGTTATGGAAGCCCTTACTGAAGGATTTAATAAAGGAATAGATGACTATAAGAAGAAACATAATATATAGATCAATTTTTTTTATTTTGTCTGTTGCTACATCACTGAATGGACAAGAATCAATTATTGATAAAATTGAAATCGTTTCAAAGCAAAATGGGATTTCAATCAATATTTATTCTGATATAAAAATACAAACCTCTCAAATAACTGGCTGGTATAATGCATCGACTGCATGGTCATATATAACAATCTATAATGCAAAAGGAGATACGCTTTCTCTTAATAGTACACCAAAAGTAGATAGTGTTACCGATTTAGAAATAATCCAACTGGAGGAATCGCTACAGCTGGGCTTAAGGTCGATTAATCCTGTGGAGCAATTTGAATTCTACCATAATAATAGTAGTTCTACGATTACTGCCTCTCTTCGCTATCCTATCTCAAAGGTTTTGACTTATATTGAAAATAATAATATTGAAAAACAAAAAAGACAAATGACTTTGAAGTCACTAATTATTAATAACAAAACTGCTCTATATTTCATAACTACAATAGCAATCATAGGATTGTTGGTTAATTAACGATGAGAGATCTTCTTCCATATTATGCGATTTTCTATATAATTGGTGTTTTACTGATGAGTATATATATCAGATTCTATATACATAAAAAACGGAACAAATCACAACATACTGATAAAAAATGAAAATATTTTTTTTCTTTTTATTATTTGGCTATACCATACATGCTCAAAATATTACCCGATCAGCTAATATGGTGATTGACGGTTTTAATGATAAACCTATAGAAGATAAGCACTTAACACCATACCTACTTGATATAGCTCGAAATGGGAATCAACTTGACCCAACCACCAAGGAAAGACTAAAGAGTTTAGGGTTTAATTTTAATCGCTCCTTAGTTTCACGAGGGGGATTGCAACGAGCTGAAGGAGTGGGTTTAGATAAATTTTATGATATAAACTATTTCAGAATACATTACACAACAACTGGTAGAAACGCTGTAAGTAATATCGATCAGAACACTAACAATATACCTGACTATATTGAGTCTATGGCTGAAGTCTTTGAATTTGTAGCACAAAAACTTCACAATGATATGGGTTTTGTAAAACCGCCAGGAGATGGATATTACTCAAACAATTATGATAAAGGTGGTTCAGGGCATTATGATATTTATGTCCGTCAACTATCATCAAATTTCTATGGATATGTACAATTTGAACAATATGCTCAAGGAAATGGTGATAATGAAAAAACATCTGAAATAGTAGAAAAAAATGCAATTACTAGTTATATGGCTATGCGAAATAATTATACAAATTTTAACCAACTTACAGAGCTTGAAAATATCCAAACTACAATTGCGCATGAATTTTTTCACACAATTCAATTGGGTTACGATGGATGGGAAAAACAATGGCTACTCGAAGCAACTGCGGTCTGGATGGAAGAAGAAATTTATGATAGCATAAATGATGTATATCAATATATGAAAGATTGGTTTCGATATCCACATCGATCATTAGATGAAGAAGGACCTCATGCGTATGGATCATTTATCTTTTTTGAGTATATAGAACAACATATGGGTGGAAGCAGTTTATTAAAAAATATATTTGAATTTTCTGTAGAAAATGATAGCTATAAAAAGGATGGCTCACATCTGGCAATTAATAAAGCCTTAAATCTAAATGGACATACCTTCAAAGAAGCGCTCAATGCTATGTCTGTAGCAAATAAAATTATGTCTTCAGAATCAATAGCCGCTAATTTCAAATACGAAGAAGCTGATGGTTATCCGATCAATGGTCCAGCAATATATAAAACAATCAATTATCAATCCGGTGTTCAAGATTTTATTGAATCTTCACGGTTAAATAGATATGCATCACAGTATATAAAAATTGTTTCAACAGATCCTGTTTTAGTGGATATGAAAAATATAAATGGACCTAAAGGTGACTTGCAACTCAATGCCATCTTAGAGCGCAATGACAATTCCTATCTGGTGATTTCTAATCAATCGGTTAATATTGATCCAATTGATTATAAATCAATTTATTTATCAGTTGTAAGCAAGGATACTGTTGGGCAAGATTGGAATTATAGACTCACATTCAAAGATGGAAAAAGAGGTACGGATGCTAACTTGCCGGTTTCATTTAATCTATCAAGCCCCTATCCAAATCCATTTAATAATTTTGCTTCATTTTCTATTAATGCGCTTGATCAAATTTCACTCAATATCATTGTTATTGATATAACTGGAAGAAAAATAACAAGTCTTTATGAAGGCGTATTGCCAGTTGGAAGTTATAACTATAAATGGGATGCCAAAGATGATGCGGGGACATTTGTAGGATCTGGTGTTTATTTTATCAAAGCCTATGATGGATCTACAGAGATATGGAAACCAATAACATTAATAAAATAGCCTATGAGAAATAGCCTTTATAAATCAAATATGGAATTAAAATATATAAAATTGAATCTCGAATAAGATAATAAAGGAATATAGCTAGGATTACATACCAGCCTTTTTTTCGTAATAATAATTTAAAACCCCCTTCACGTCTGATCTCCAACCATTCATTAATGAATTTTGGATTAAATCGCGCCATCAGTCTTTAGGTTTTATCTTTCCAAACTTTAAATTCTCGTATTTTTCCCACATAGTTTCACCAGCGGCCTGTTGAAAACGGAACGCAAATGAAAGAGCATCATCAAAGCTATTTCCCGAAAACTCTTCATTGCTATAATATTCATCAATCCAACCTATAAATTCTGCCATACCTGATTGATTAACCTGATCAAATATTCCATATACCATCTCTGCTCTATTATCATAATACCAAGTGGTAATATCACCATAACCCATATCTTTAATCATATTCTGATGGGTATCGTAAACTTGAGTTAAATAAGAGAATAAAAAGATCTCTTTATCATCTTGATCAAGGGTTTTCCAATATACCGCAATCGCATTAGGTTGGACTTCTTGTTTTTTCTCCTGTGCAAAACACAGGGTTAATGAAAATACTGTAACTAATATATATTTCATATTAATCTTCTTTTTTTGATAATTCAAATTCATCAATCATCTCTTCAAGCTTCTCAATCGCCTTATCTTCCGAAACTCTACCGCGATTTTCACCTTGATAATACAAATGTCCTGCGCCTTTACCAAACGCGATTCCAAGATCGGTATGCGTTGCTTCTCCGGGTCCATTTACGGCGCATCCCATCAATGCTAATGTCATTGGAGTTTTAACATCCTGTAGCTTCTCTTCCATTTCACCTGCAATTTTAAATAAATCTACCTCTAGTCTTCCACAGGTAGGGCAAGCTACAATAGTAACTCCTTTACTTGCCAGTCCTAATGATTTTAATATCTCAAAACCAACGCGAACTTCTTCAACAGGGTCATCGGTCAAGCTTACTCTAATTGTATCTCCAATTCCAGCTGCTAATAGTGTTCCAAGTCCTACCGCTGATTTAACAGTACCAGACTTAGTTGGGCCTGCCTCTGTAACACCTAAATGAAGTGGATAGTCATATTTTTCTGAAAAGAGTTTATAGGCACTAATCATGAGATTAACATCAGAAGCTTTAAGTGAAACAATTATATCCTCAAAATTATGTTCTTTGCATATATCAATATGTCTTTTAGCGCTTTCCACCATAGCTTCCGCAGTTGGATAATTATATTTTTCTAATAAATCTTTTTCAAGGCTTCCTGCGTTGACGCCAATACGAATGGGGAGATTAGCACCTTTTACCTTATCTAATACTTCTTTAACACGTTTTTTCCCACCAATATTACCTGGATTGATACGGATTTTATCAGCTCCAGCATCAACCGCCTCTAAAGCCATTCGATAATTGAAATGAATATCAGCAACCAACGGAACATTCATACGTTTTTTTATTTCATAAAGAGCTTTTGCGGAAGGTTTATCTGGAACTGTAATACGTATAATTTGACAACCAGCCTCTTCAAGCCTTTCCACTTCTTTTAAAGTTTCTGTAATATCGTGAGTTTTAGTTGTAGTCATTGACTGGACAGTAATTGCGTGCTCTCCACCAATAATCAAATCACCTATTTTTACTTCTCTAGTTTTTTTACGTTCAATCATAATATTTCCCCTATAAAATTACAACGAACTAACCTTTAAATGGTTCATTCAAATATTCTTTTGCAAGATCCATTGTAGACGTATGATTATTTAATCTAATACATCTTCGATACTCGCGCTTTGCATCCTGACGATGATTTTGAATATCATAGATATTTCCCTTTAATAAAATAGCGCTAGATAGCATTAAATCTAAATCACTATCATATTCATCTATGCATAAATCTAAAAATTGCAAAGCACGATTGTTATCTTTCTTTAGATAATAATAATATCCCCACAAATAGTAAAGATATGGTTTATACCTCTTTTGATGATAAATCCTCTGATTAGGAAGTCTTTCATCTAATAAATTTAAATTAGATTTTGCCTGATCCAGCATCCCATTCTGCAATAAACTCAATGTATAATAAATCGTATAATCATAATTATTTGGATATTTTTCTGCTATTGTACGACTTACAAATAATCCCCTTTTCTTGTCTAAGTCAAAAAATTGATATACTACGGAAAGGACGCTCATAGATTCCATCCAAGCCCATGTGCTCTCAGTAGCTGCGATCTCCATCTTATCAATTCCATTTGCACGAGATGGATTAACCCCTAGGGTCTGTGCTGCAATTTGAATGATAGGGTTTCTTAATCCAGAATACCATTCTATGATACCTATTGGTAAATATATATCTTTTACTTCTTTTGAATTCATTTCAACCTTCTGAATTGTCCTAAAACCTTTGTAAGCAGCATAAAATGTTGAAATATATTTTTTTTGTCCAAGATAAATTCTTGCCTTTAATGATTGAGCTGTTCCTAAATATAGTAAATATTCTGGATTATCTGGATAAGCAGTGGTTAATGAATCATAAATATGCTCAATTTCATCCAGTCTGGTTTCAAAATTATTATAAACTTTTTCCGCTGCAAAACTAGACTGATCATATTGATACCAAGCCGCAGCCCAAACTACGTGCACAACTGGGTGATCTGTGTAATTAATCCGAGCTTTTGATAGAATTTCAATACTTTTTTCATATTCGTAATTGAAGAAAGCATCTACACCTTCCCTAACGACAATATCACCTTTATATTGCGAAAAAACATATGTAAAAGAAAGGATTAGTAGAAAATTATATTTAATTAACCGCATCAATTATGCAATTTCATTTTTTAAATAACTTTGAAAGATAGACTGCATTCCCGCCTTTGAATGCATTATAAATCTGTGAATTTTTTACTCCAGCAAAATCCATGAAAGCAGTTCGCAAGAACCTGGGGACATAGTTTTTTATCATTTCCATTTTTTTATCATGAATCACATCTAATGCATCGATTACTTCAGAAGTTATATGACTTTCATGAATGGATTGGAATTTTGAAAGCTTAAAAATAGTATCTGTATTATCAATCATATCTTTCCCTCGTAAGTCGGCCCAGCTAAAATGACCACCAATCTTAAGCACGCGATAAGCTTCATTGACAAAAGATTTCATATTCCCATAGCAATGAGATGATTCAACGTTAATAACTACATCAAAAGTTTCATCATCAAAAGGAAGATTCTCAGCATCACCATTCACAAAGTCTAAATTTGATATATTTTCATGCAGTTTATTAGATAGCTTGGTTGCTGAAACAGAATAATCAAGCCCAGTCATATTTTTTGGATGATAATATCGTGCTATAAACGATGCTCCACCGCCCCTACCTGATCCAACTTCTAATACGTTTAGACCTTCCAGCTGAATCTGCGACACAACATAATCGTATAACTGAATAAACATTCGATTGCTTTCATCTTCAGGATTTAATTTTTTGATAAACTCTTTATTAGATGGAATATATCCATAATTCATAAATGTCCATCCGCTGTCATGCGCTCTCTTTCCTAGCCTTTGATACCACCATTTCCATATTAATTTTTGAAAGGTAGGGGAAATTTTTACTAGTGTGATAAATATCTTAGCAAGCATATTGTCTCCAGAAATAACTATTTAAATATAAGGGGATTTCTTGTTATAAAATAAGGGCTGGAGATTCAACCGGATATTTTGCCCGATAATAATAACCAACCTCTGGCATCATTATTAGTTGGGTCAAGCTCCATTGATTTTGACCAGGCAGCTTTAGCGAGTGCTGCTTCCTTCATCTTCCAGTAGGTTATGCCTAAGCCAAGGTATGTTTTAGAATCAGAAGGTTTTAATTCAATTGCTTCTTGATAAGCAGCTAACGATTCTTTATACATTCCTTTTTCTCTATAAAATCCACCCAGTGTTCTCATTGATCCAGGAAGCCATGAAGCAGAATTTCTATTAATGGCTATAGCTTTACGGAATGCAGTTTGACCTAAATTTGATTGTCCTGATCGGTTATATTCTACAGCTAAAATATAGTAAGCTTGAGGCAATAATATATTGACCTTCTGATTTTTAGGATCATAATAAAGCAAATCTTCCCAAGCAGACGCTGCGCGACCCCATTCGCTTGCTTTATAATAACCCAATCCCTGCTTAAAGCGAACATCCTCATCCGATGGATTAAGACGTATTGCGTCACTGTAAGTAAGTGCAGCGTACAAATGCTTTCCCTGGGTTGAATATAAATCACCAAGCGCTACATAGGAATCTTCATCACTTGGATTATTTTTTATTGATTCTTGATAACTCGATTTAGCATTTGCCATATCGCCCATACCTTCGAATGCCTTACCTTTAAGTAATATAAATGCTCCGTGATTTGGAAACATATCCTGGCCGCTTTGAGCTAATCTAGCTGCGTATTCATAGTTAAATTCATCTAAACTCTTTCTAATTCTACTAATTTGCTGTGCTGGACCAGCAGGATCTTTTTGAGCAGACTTGGCCAATATACCATCTGAAAATGAGCGCTGCTCCTTTTGTCCAAAAAAAGTGGCCATAGCTTCTATTGTTGCTCTATGGCTAGGTTGAATATCAAGAGCCTCATCAAAAGCATGGCGGGCTTTTGTCATTTGATCAAATCTAGCGTAGTAGGCACCCAAATGAAAATGAGCATCGGCATTTAACGGGTTCTGTGCAGCTAATTTTAAATATATCTCTTTGGATTCGTCAAAGCGTCCAACTGCTTCATAATTTCTCGCAAGGTCAACTTGCTTTCTAAAATCATTGGGTTCAGATCTAGCCGCTCTTTCAAGTTCATTTGTTGTGGGGGTTCTCTGTAGCTTGATCGTCTCAATCTTTTTATTCTGTTTATTTTCTAAAATATTTGTTGCTCGAGCTAGGTTTCTTGTGCTCATTTCAAACGCTTCAGCAATATTATAGATATCATTTGCATATTTTACAGGGCTAATTGTAGGAATATCAGCCACCTTCGGCATTCTAGCTTTAGTGGGCTTACGAGATGCTGAATTTTTACCTGATTTTTTTAATATGCTTGATAATTGTTTAACGCGCTTTTGATTTGATGAGGTTGGGTTTAGCCTTAAGGCTCTTTGAAAATCTTTTAATGCACCTGCATAATCTTTCTTTTTTGCTTTGGCACTACCTCGCTTAGCATATTGTGATGCTTGGGCAGCCTGTTTACTTGAAACTTTTTTCTTAGAGGACTTGCCACCGCTTTGCTTTTTTGCCAAAGCTGTTAATTGCTGCACCTTCTTCTTGTAGTTTGAGTTGGGATTTAGCTGGTAGGCTTTTTTATAATCGGAGAGAGCCCCTCTATAATCTTTCTTTTTTGCTTTGGCGCTACCTCGCTTAGCATATTTTGATGCTTGAGCAGGGTTTTTCTTTTTTGATTGCGCTAGAAGAATCGTATTCGATGTGATTTCTGGAGCAATACCTAAAAAAAATAAGGCCAAACAAAAACGGGTGGTCCATATATAAAATAAACGGTTCATGGCTTGCTAATTTATGAAAAGTTTAATTTAATTTTCTTTAGGTTTTTTGCAGCAAATTTCAAGCTTTTCATATGCCTCTTGGTTAGCTGATTTATCATTAACACTGTACCCAATAGAAGAAATTTTATTCTCGATGCTGCTTAGATCAATAACGCTAGCATTATAAATTACCTGGCCAGACTTATTTTTTAAATCTACTGTAACTTTTTTTACTCCATTGAGATCAAGAAGTGATTTTTCAACGTTAACTGCACACATTAAACATTGCATTGACTCTAATACAAGATCGGCTGTTCTTTTATCATAGCTACAGCTTATGCAAAGAACAGACAATAAACTAATAATCAATTTTTTCATTTCTACTATACTAATAATAAATTTAATAACGCTGCGGTTTATGCGGTCCTATCGCCCAAACAGCGCTTAAAACTACATAGCTATTATTATTCAAACCAGATTCATTTAATAATTTAAACCGAAAGACTACACTATCATCAAATGGGGCAAAAGCTCCATATACCCCAAAAGAACTTGACTCTTGATCCTTCAACCTATAAGACCAATGATCTGCAATTATTCCTAGATGGTATTTTTTGTTAAACTGCCTTCCAGCGATAATATAAGCCGATGCGAGCTCTTCATCTGGATGGTAACTTATTCCAAGATGATCAGAATAGATTTTACTAGAATAATATTCCAATTGAATCATGAAAGATCGATATTTTTTTGATTGGTTTTTCATTTGTAAATCAAAACCTATTGATTCCTTCTCTCTGCCGTTGAGCATATTTAACCCTAAAGCAAATTTTGAAGACTTATTAATTGCAAATTCCTGATTAAATCTAAAAGCAAATGAAAAGCCTGTTGTAGAGTCACTCTCAACGACTGCAGGTTCATGGTAGTGACCACTATAATTTGACACTTCACCAATGCTATTCTGCAAAATATTGATACTAAAATAATTTTCCCACGCTAAGGGAAGATTACTTATTGTAGAAATACCTAGAGTTGACCAGCCATGTATTCCAAATAAATTAGTTATAGATTTTGGGGCAGACATAAAATTATAAGTATGCTCATGCTGTTTATTAATTATCCCAAAATTTGGACGAAAATAGCCAAGTTTAATATTTGAGGTAAATCTTGAAAGTTTTTTAAAATTGATATATACCTCCTCAATACTGGCTCCTTCACCAGCAAAATAATTTGCTACATACGCCATAACCATTGCATTTGGTTGAA
>JAYZHP010000110.1:0-8815 GCA_036166415.1 Fidelibacterota bacterium
GGTTGATTAATTTTAACCCCATCATTTTTACCAACATTCAAAGTGACTGAGGATAAGTTTGAAGATGAGCCCATATTAAGCACCTTGGCTGATAATAAATTAAAGTTGCTATCTTTTTTATAGCCAAGCAATGATTTTAATGTCTTATTTTCTTCAAATGCTCTTAGCATAGCATCTGATTGCAGGCTAAGTTGGAGGTTTTTTTCTCGTAATAACTGCGTCTCCTCTTCAAGCTGAACAACTGTTTTTAACCACATATTAGGCGCAGTAATAAACGAAAAAGAATCTAAAAATTTTGCCCTAACAAGTAGCGTATTAGGTGAGTCGTTATTTAATAGTAAATTAAATGAAATTGAAACTGCTAATATAAATACTAAATGATCTCTCTTTTTTACAATAGATAGATATATTTTTTGCATTTATTTTTATATAAGAACGGACTCGAATTTTTTTACGTCCTCTAGAACTTTTCCAGTACCTCGTACAACAGAAAGTAAAGGATCCTCTGCTACATTTACAGGAACACTGGTTTGTTCGCGAATTAACTGGTCTATTCCTTTTAGCATACTTCCACCACCGGTCATTATAATTCCTTGGTCAAGTATATCTGAAGATAGCTCTGGAGGAGTGCGTTCTAACGCGCGTTTTACAGCTTCAACGATTGCATTGATAGGGTCTTTAAGGGCCTGTCTGATTTCATCCGATGAAACTTCAATAGTCTTAGGTATGCCAGAAACCAAATCTCTACCTTTGACTGCTATCATTTCAGTTTTAACTCTCATTGCTGATCCAACTGATTTCTTTATTGATTCAGCTGTTGATGGACCCACTTCAAGCTTATGTTCATTTCTAAACCATTGAATGATAGCGGTATCCATTTCATCGCCTGCAACACGAATTGCTTCTTTTGTCACCACTCCATTTAAAGCAATTACAGCAATCTCTGTTGTACCGCCACCTATATCAATAATAATACTACCAACAGGTTTTGAAATATCTAAACCAATACCAATTGCAGCAGCTACTGGTTCTTCAATTAGATAAACTTGACGGGCATTTGCACGCTCACCAGAATCTCTAACGGCTCTTCGTTCAACCTCTGTCACCCCAGAAGGAACACAAATAACCATTCTAGGTCTAGCAAGCCTATTCATATTTATTTTACTTATAAATCCTTGAAGAAGACCATCGGTCATGTTAAAATCAGCTATAACTCCATCTCTTAGAGGACGTACCGTCTCGATTTCTCTATGTGTTCTACCAACCATCGCCTTGGCATCATAACCAACAGCGATTATTTTATCATCATGAACGGACTTCGCTACGATCGATGGTTCATTGATCATCACTCCCTTGCCTTTTATATACACAAGCGTATTTGCTGTACCTAGATCAATAGCAATATCGCCAGATACCCAGCTTAATGGATTTTTTATATTATCGATGAAACTCATTAGAATATTATAATTACGCTCGGATTATGCGAATAATTTATGAATAAAAGAGGTACGATTACATTAAATAAAACAAATAATATTACTTTCCTTTTAATCTTCCATCCGTGGCAAGTTTATCCGCAACCTTATTTTTATCTCTTAATACATGAGTACAAGACCAGCTTTTGAACTTAGATAAAAGAGAATATGTTTCTTTATAAAGTTTTTTCATGCGATCATTTTTTACTTTATAATGTCCATTAATTTGTTTTACAATTAATTCGCTATCTGAATATATATTGATATTTAGAATATCTGATTTCAATAATAACTTAAGACCATAAATCAATGCACCATATTCGGCTTCATTATTTGTAGAGTCATCTAAGTATTCAGAAAAAGATAATATTTCAACTTCATCTTTGTACACAACGCCACCAATACCTGAAGTCTTCGAATGTAAATCTGCAGCTCCATCTACGTACATTGTGTATGTATGGTTGGTATTTACAAGCTTATCATAAATATTCTTTAATTCTGGATTGTTATGAGCATCCTCACGCTCTAACAATTCGATTAATACCCCTATTTCTTTTTGGTCAAAATTCATCAAATAAACTACCAGGCATTTCCACCATAAAAAGGAGATGTCAATCGATAGTCTCCAAAGCCAGACTCATCTATAAAATCAAAATATTTATTTATTCGGTAATAATGCCATCTTTGCTGATAAACTCTCGTAAATGGATCGCTATATTCTTCAATGTCATCAGGTCGGCCAAATTTTATATAAATCTCACCCATATGAGTTCTCCATCCATCAGTACTTCCTTTGAAAGAGCTATTTGCATATGCTACTCTTGCAAAATACTCATCTTGAAGCTCATTTTGTTTCGTTTCAGGAGAAGGATCCCTATCTTTCCAATACTTTAAAAATAACTCTTCTTGTTTTTCAGGTTTAGAGCGCCTCATTTGTTTATATTCATCATCAACTAAAATATATCTCATCGCTAGAATTGCTTGATTAAAATTAGAGATAGACTTAGAAAATCCATCACGAGTAACTCCAAAGATCAATGTTTCTTTTTTCTCTTTTTCTCCTTGATTCAAAGTAACGTATACTTTTTTCCTAAGGCCTTTATTAATAATATCCTCCGGTACAACTATCCTCTGATAAAAATAATCCTCCGTTGATTTGATCTCAAATGATTGATTCCATAGTTCTTTTTTATTTGTCGACTTAATTACAATATTAATTTTATATAAACCTGTATCTATTTTCCCTGAAAGAAAAATTGTTGGTTTGATAGAATTTTTTCCAATAATATTTGATATAATTGGGATTTCATTATCAGCTAAGCCCCAGTATCCATCAAAACTATCTATTAAGAAGGGCTTATAAAGTGAGAGTTCGGGGTCATTTTTTTTATGTTTTATTTCCCTATTTATTATCCCGCTTTCATTGGAATCCCGATCAAATAACTCGGAAGAAATTATATAATCACCAACCGGAACTTTAAATTCATAAAAATGAATAGTAGAAATCTTATCGGAAGTTGACTCTAAATAACTATCGGTTTTTAAGGTATTTGACCAACTTTTTCTTCCTACTTGATTACCTTTTTTCTTTTTGATTGTAATCTTGGCCTGATATGATGATTCAAAAGCGTCTGATTTTTTTACAAACTTTAGTACCTTGTTAGGAACTACTAAATAAGATAAAATTCTAATGGAGTCTGATTTTGAATCTGCAACAGAAAGCGCTGAAAATGTATACTGACGTAATAGTTCTTTCTTTTTCCCTCGATTGCGATTTTGAGCGAACGCATCATCAGAAAGAAAAGTAAAGCTTAATATTAATAATATAATTTTATACATTTTATTTATAACGATACGAGATCATCCCTTCGGAAGTTCCAAGCCACAGTGTTGCTGCTTTAAGATTCATTGTGTTTATTTCACCTAAAAATTTATAATTAAATACCTGTACTATTTTATCTTTTATATCATACTGAATTAAACCGTTAACGGTCGCTGCAAAAATAATATTCTTATGGACACCTATATCTTTAATTTCCATACCACCATATATGTCAGCGCTTACCGCTTTAGACCAAGTACGATTAGAAAAATTAAATTTAATTATCGATTCTTGACTAGCAAAATAAATCTCATTTCGATATTTAGCAATTGAAGTAAACCTTAACTGATTAGATGATAATGAAAATGCTTTATTTCTATAGCCAAACGTTTCAGGTTCATAATATGTATCATTTTTAATATCATAAATAAATAAACCAGAATTTGTAGCGATAAATAATATATTTTTATGATATAGTAAATCATAAACGGGAATATTTTTTAATAGATCCGTAACGTCATTCTCAAAAAATTTATTTGATACCCTATTGATTATCATTAGTCCATTTGCTGTTGCTATCCATAGATCGTCATCTATATTAACCATATCAACTACTATGCTTCTCCTTGAGGCAGATGGTATATAAAACTCATCCCATATTTCATCTTTTTTATCGAACATGATGATTTTTTCATTACCTCCAAATAAAACTTCTTTTTTTAAATCAAGGGATGAAAAAATAGGCGTTGAATTTAAATTGATTATTTTATCAAAATAATAATGGTCATAAATATTTCTATCGGAATCAAAATAGGTAAATCCTCCATCTAAAGCCGATGACCTACCTCCAACCCAGAAAGAATATCTGCCATTAAATGTATAAACATCATTTGATGCTAGTCCAAATCTATACGGCTCTAACATTCTCATATTTTTATTTCCAAAAAAGAAGGTACCATCTTCGCAACCTATCATGATTTGTCCAAAATTATTTTCGGCTAAGGTTGTAATCCTTATATTTTCCCCATCAGGACTTAGAACAGTATTAAGACTATTCATCCAGCCATCTAGAAAAGTATAATTAAACAACAAATCTGAATAATCATATATCGGCCCACTCAGCCCTGAACTCCATGCTATATTTCTATCTTGACGTACGATAGTCTCAAGCACAATTCCTGTCATACCGTCTAGCCTATATAAAATTCCCGATGAATCGATCCATATATCTTTTCCGTCATCACCTATGCGATTAATATAAGCTCTATTAGGAATGCCAATTGAAGTTAGGTTGATAATTCGCCAATCGCCTTCTGCGGTAAGGCTATATTGCAATGATTCTAATGTAGAAACCCAAAGCATTCCACTTGATGAATAATGAACTGCTGTTACCGTATTACCATCAAGGCCTTGGGATCGCGTGATGGGAGCTTCAAAGCGTTGCGAATTAATATTGAATCGCAATACACCACCGGTTTGTGTTCCTATATATGCATACCTATCACCAAAAGTAATAGAATTAATTGCACCGGTTTTTCGATAGGATACCCAATCAAATGGATTGAATTGTAGGGTTGGCTGCGATGAGGCAATGTCGATAAATAATAATAATAATAAGCTCTTTACCGTTGCAGAAAACATACAATTATCAATTGATCATTTTACTAAGCTAAATGATCAATAATTTCATTGAGCATTGATTGCTGTATAGGGACAACCCCCACTTCTTCGCATACGCGACCTGCAGCATAGTTTGAAATATATGCTGATTCTCTTGGGTTTGCATCACAAAGATCAGATAGGCAAAATACAGAAATGACCGTATCACCTGCACCTGAAACATCATGCACTTTTCGAGCTTTAGTTGGAATCTGTGAATGATCCGAGTCATAAAATAATGATACCCCATCTGCGCCTTTAGTGATCATTAATATTTCACAATTAATTTTATCTTTAAACGCAAAACCAGTAGCTTCAAAATTCTCTAAATCAGAATTATAATTTATAAATTCTGAATAATTAGGTTTAAATAATCGAACATTATTGTAAAGAGAAAAGTTTTGATGCTTTGGATCAACATAAACGGGTACTTTATGTTTTAAAGCGATTTCTAATAACCTAGAAATACTCGAAGGGTTTAAAAGGCCTTTGTTATAATCCTGCAAGATAAGTCCATCAACTTCTTGAATCGTATCTGAAACTGAACCAATAATTCCACAGCTTAACTCTTCGGATACTTCAGCAGAGCTTTCTTTGTCCATGCGTACAACTTGGTGATCCTTTGATATGATACGCGATTTAACGGTTGTTGGGCGACTTGAATCTTTAAATATTAAATCCGTGGTGATTTTATTGTTATTTAATTGATCTATTAATACATCACCATCCGTATCATCTCCTACAATACCGCAAATCAAAGGTTTCGCTCCTAACATAGCAATATTTAACGCAACGTTTGATGAGCCACCAGGGCTGTCAATCACGTTATCAATATCTACAATTGGAACCGGTGCTTCAGGAGACATTCTATTCGTCTGACCATAATAATACCTATCCAGCATAATATCTCCAACAATTAAGACTTTCCTATCTTTAAAATGATTAGATATAGATTTAAATTTATCTTGGGTTATCATTTTTTCTCTTATATCTAGGCTTAGGTCTTCTTGAATTACTTTTCTGATATCCTCTTCCTCTATTTCGATCGTAAGAACCAGTTTTTTGACTTCCGGTACGAATTTTGGAAATATGTCCATTGTCCAAATAGATCAGAACCGAACAAAATGATCTCAGTAATTGTTCATTGGAAGAAGATAGTAGAATTGTTGTACCATGTTCTTTATTTATGTTTTTTAATTTCTTTCTGAATTTATTTTCCATTTTATTATCAAAATGCATAGCGTAATCATCCACCACCAAAACCCTCGGATCAAATTCGATACCAAGCGATAGCATTACGGCGGTTTTTTCACCGCTTGTCAAATCATTTAGCTTAGTATTAAGCACTCCATCTATCGATGAATTTGAAAAATAATTTGCTAGAATCTGACTTCCATTAGATTTTTTGAATAAATTGGATACATTCTTATTTTTTAATTTATAATTATTTACAAATAACATATCTGATGGAGGATAGATCTTTCCAAAGATATTTTTTTTGTAAGGATTATAATCATAGAGAACGGTGCCTTTATCTGGTGATCTATGACCTGATAAAATATTCAATAAAGTGGATTTGCCGGAACCAACTGCACCAACAACACCATATATGGTACCCTTGTGAAATTTTAGATGCCGCACATCTAACATGGTTCTAGATTTTACCAATCTTTGAATTTTTTTCAACTCTAAGATCAGTGTCGTTTTTTTACTCATTTCACCTCCAAGTTTTAAGAGGACGAAAAGAAAAGTTATCTAATTTTCATTGCTTTCTAAATAGCGCTCAGCATCTATCGCTGACATACACCCTGAACCCGCAGCCGTTACGGCTTGACGATATACGTGATCTTGCACATCGCCGCATGCAAAAATTCCTTCAAGATTTGTAGATGTTGAGCCATTTTTAGTAACTAAATAGCCATTTTGATCGGTGTCCAAAACATCTAAAAATAAGTCTGTATTTGGTTTATGGCCAATTGCCATAAATACACCATCGCATTGTTCTTCAAAAGTTTCATCGGAATTCGTTTTTTCAATAACCACTGCATGCACACCCTTTTCTTGGGAGCCCATGATCTCTTTAATCGTTGAATTCCATAACACACGTATTTTAGGGTTTTTCATAGCACGATCAATCATGATCTTAGAGGCTCTAAATTCCTCTCTTCTGTGTACAATAACCACTTCTGAGGCAAACTTGGTAAGATAGGTTGCCTCTTCCATCGCAGAATCGCCACCACCAACCACCAAAACCTTCTTATCTTTAAAGAAAAAACCATCGCACGTAGCGCAGGCAGATACACCAAAGCCCATCAGCTCTTTTTCGCTGTCTAGACCAAGCATCTTTGCCGTTGCACCGGTCGCAATAATAACTGATTCAGAGTGATATTCTTTATCACCAATCCATACTTTGTATGGTTTTTCACTAAAGTCAACTTTTGTCACGTGTTCAAAATAGCATTCGGCTCCAAATCTTTCAGCTTGTTTACGAAATAAATCCATTAATTCTGGCCCCATAATTCCATCGGGAAATCCAGGAAAGTTTTCAACATCGGTCGTAATCGTTAACTGACCGCCAGGTTGACTACCTTCAAATACTAATGGCTTTAGATTTGCGCGAGCCGTGTAGAGTGCTGCTGTTAAACCAGCAGGACCCGACCCAATAATAATAACCTTTCGATTCATTCTATTTTTTATTTATTAATAATTATACAACCGCGTCTAAAATATCGGTTATACTTGCTTTGGGTACAGCACCAACAATTTGATTGACAACTGCACCATTTTTAAATATAAGTAAAGTGGGGATACTTCTCACTCCGTATTCACTAGCAACTTGATTATGATCATCAACGTTCACTTTACCAAACTTCACTTTGCCCTCATAGTCGTTAGCAAGCTCCTCAACAACAGGAGCGATAACCCTACAAGGGCCACACCATTCAGCCCAAAAATCAACCAGGACCGGTGTATCAGATTCTACCACTTCGGATTTAAAATCATCGGTAGAAAATTCTTTTACTTTATCAGACATAACTATCTCCAAAAATTAAATATAAGCTTCAATAATAAAACAAAAGTTACCTCTGATGAGGTATGATAGGAAATTCTTTATTTGACCCAGATGCGTTTCAAGGATAAATTATTGAATGGCATGGATTAAAACAATAATAGAGTCAGATGCTCAGGATGATTTAAAAGATAAATATAATGAATTAATAGAGCCATGGGGTGGTGTAGATAATATTCTAAAGATTCATAGTCTTAATCCTGAAGCTTTAGATGCACATGTAAAATTATATAAAACGGTCATGTATGGCAAATCTCCCATAAAAAGAAAAGATCGAGAAATGATTGCTCTTGTTGTATCTACTATTAATCATTGTCATTACTGAATTACTCATCATGGAGAAGGTCTTCTCAAACTCACTAAAGATGATGCATTAGTTAAACAACTAAAATCTGATTATAAATTAGCTGATATAAGCCCATCTCAAATGGCCATGTTGGATTATGCTGCCAAACTTACATCGTATCCTTATGATATGATGGAAAGTGATTTAATTAAACTTAGGGATAATGGATTTAATGATCGTGCAATATTAGATATTAACCAGATTATTTCTTATTTCGCATATGTTAACCGAGTTGCGGATGGCCTTGGCGTTGAATTGGAAGATTTCTGGGATAAAAAATAATATGAGCCAGAGGCGTTTCATTTAATCCTACTTGAAAAAAACATCATATATGGTCCATGCTAAAAACGAAACCCCTGCTACCGCAAATAACGCACTAAGTACTAAATTTAATTTCTTATTCATTTCAATATCCTTTATTTGAGCCAGAGGTGTTTCATTTA
>JAYZHP010000111.1:0-6009 GCA_036166415.1 Fidelibacterota bacterium
TTCAAGAATTTATTGATTCAGGAATAATAACAGAAACAGATTTGAAAGTGATTGATGATAGCAATGAAATAGATGCTACATTAAATGAAAAATATAGATATTGTACAGAATGTATTATCCTAGGAGATGAAATACCTCGACGACTTATTCAAGAAAAATTAATGGATGTTGGGGATAGTATTGTTCTTGCCGGAACAAAAACAAAAGCAAAAGTCCACATACATTCCGATGAACCTCGCAAGGTTTTTGAAATATGTAGTGAATTTGGCGCTGTTCAAGGTGAAAAGACCGATGACATGATCAAACAGCAAGCTGATGCCCACTCGCAACATTCATCTACCGCAATAATAATTGATTCGGGCGGAGATTTACCTGAAGAAATTCTTGATGATTACAATATTCATATGATTCCAGTTCGACTAAATTTTGGTGATACTCATTATGTTGACAAAGTGTCCCTTTCATCTTCAGAATTTTGGGATGAACTGGATAATAATCCAATTCACCCACAAACATCGCAGCCATCACCTGGTGATTTTAGAAGGCAATATAAATTTCTTTCCAATCATTATGAATCTGCAGTTTCAATCCATATCCCTGCTAACTCTAGTGGTACATTTCAGTCCGCACTAACTGCATCCAAAGCAATACCAAAATTTCCAATTAAAGTAGTTGATTCCTATAATGCATCTATTGGATTAGGTTTAATTGCATTAAGTGTTGCGGAAGTAGTTAAGGCTGAAAAGGATATAGATGAAATATTTTCCACCGTAGACAAGGCTGTAAAAAATACATCTGTTTTTCTAGGGCTTGAAACATTGGACAATGTCGTTAAAGGTGGACGGATTTCAAAAAAAGTAAAAAAAATAGCAAACCTATTTAGATTAAATCCTATTCTTTCATTTGATGCAAGTGGCGCTCTAAAAGCTGTAGGAGTGACATTTGGTAACAAAAATAAAGCTAATAAATTTAGAAAATTTGTCGAGAAGAAAATTCCATCAAATACCGCTGTGCGAATTGGAATTGCGCATGCTAAAATGGAAGAATATGCAATAAGATGGGCTGATGACCTGAAGAAGATTTATGGATCCAGTAATGTAATTATTGCTGAAATGGGCCCAGCCCTTGCAGTACACGCTGGACCTGGCGGGTTAGTTTTTTCAATCCAAATTATAGAGAATTAACCATTATGAATGAATATATATCTTTAATATTATTGCTTTTTGCAAGCTATATCATCGGATCTACACCAACAAGTATCATTGTAGGTAAGATTGTTAAAGGTATAGATATTCGCGACCACGGGAGTGGTAACGCTGGAGGTACGAATGTATTTAGAGTACTTGGATGGAGGCCAGCATTGGTTGTTGTTATTATCGACGTCTTAAAAGGATGGCTTCCTGCTGCAATACTTGCTCCAGCATTTTTTGAACTACAAACTATTTCTGATCTTGGTGTATTGCAAATATTATGTGGATTTGCAGCGGTACTTGGACATACCTATACAATTTTTGGAGGATTTAAAGGAGGCAAAGGTGTTGGGACTCTTGGGGGAATGATGATAGCCCTATTCCCAACTGTATTTCCGTTTTGCCTAGGGATCGCAATCATTATAATTATGCTAACTGGCTATGTTTCATTAGCATCAATAATTGCTTCCTGCTCATTGCCTATTCTATTATTTTTACTTCCTCCGTTTCTAGGTTTAACACCAGCTCCCTTATCAATAATGGTTTTTAGTTTATTAGTACCTTGGTTCATAATCTTTACCCATAGAAGTAATATTCAACGCCTGAGAAATGGGGATGAAAATCAATTTGAAAAAGCCATGCTTTTTAAAAGGAAAGAATCTAATGAAAAATAAAAAAGACATAACCTATGACTGGTTAAAACGCTACACTGGAACTGATCCAAAAAAATATGGAGAGTGGATTTTACTGACAAATTTTCAAAACTATGTTGAAAAATTCGCCAAAAGATTTGATGTAAAAATCAATGGACTGGGAGGTCCCATGACCTCCGCAATTAACTCTGAAGGATTAAGTATAATTAATTTTGGCATAGGTAGTGCCAATGCTGCAACAATCATGGATTTATTATCATGCGTTGGCCCAAAAGGTGTTCTTTTCTTGGGCAAGTGTGGCGGCTTAAAGAAAACTACCGATATTGGACATTTTATTCTCCCAACAGCAGCTATTAGAGGCGAAGGTACGAGTAATGATTATTTCCCTCAAGAGGTACCCGCAATGCCATCATTTAAACTTCATAAGTATGTTTCTGAGATCCTAGTAGATAATAAAATTGAGTATCGTACCGGTGTAGTCTATTCTACAAATCGAAGAGTTTGGGAGCACGATGAAAAGTTCAAGAAGTACTTACGTAAAGTTCGTGTAATGGGAATTGATATGGAAACTGCAACAATCTTTATCACTGGATTTGCAAATGAAATTAATAGAGGCGCCCTTCTACTTGTTAGCGATACTCCTATGACTCCAGAAGGAATAAAAACTCAAGAGAAAGATGCTGAGGTTACTCGCAAGTATGTAGATTTACATATCAATATGGGAATTGAAGCAATGACCCGCATTGGAGATGAGGGAGAACAAATAAAACATTTTAAATATTAATTTAACAGCTTATAAAGCTTTTGGTTTTACAAGCTATTTACCAATAAGGGGATTCCGCTATTTTTATTCTGCTCTTTTGCGAGCACTCGTTCTTCATCGGAAGCATATATCTCATCCCATTCAATCAATTTCTTGGCCATGACTCTATGAAAAATAAATGGAGCTATCAATCCCAAGTACAGCATGGTTAAATATCCTTGAGGCATAATTGGTGAATCTTTGTATGATTTTAATTCCCAATATTTCAAATGAGATTTTTCATGGTGAGATGAATGTCTTGTAACATTATATAAATAAAGACTGCTTAATGTGGCATTTGAATTCCATGAATGTCTAGGGTGGACTGGTTGACCCTCAACTCTAACTAATCCGTAATGCTCAGCAAAATTAATTAATTCTAAAAGCGATTTAGCGATAAATGAAATTAAAAGATACATGAGCATACCAATTATCCCACCTACTAGATAGGCAAGTAAGGTAACCGCTATGCTTCTTAGGTAACCTATAAGCATTCTATTTTTATAACTAAAAAGGGTTCTCTTAGCTAGTTTTAACCGATTGTATTCAATTATCCAAGCATCTCTATGTTCGATAAAAATAGCTTTAATGATAAATTTATAAATATTTTCACCTCTTTTACCTGTCGCAGGGTCAATAGACGTTGCAACATTCTTATGATGTCCATATACATGCTCAATCGCAAAGGTACAATCCCATGAAAATGCCAATAACCAATTACCTATAAACATATCAAATTTATTTTTTGTTCGATGCACAAGCTCATGACCTGTGACGGTTCCCATCATACCAATAAATAAACCCGATAAAATAACAAGGGAAGCTGAATCCAAAAACGTGAATGAATCCCTAGTTGCAGCAAGGTGCAAATTAAATGAATCGCTAAAAATGGAAGAAAAAAGAATAGAAGGCTGTGAACTTAGTGAGAAAACTGATACCGATATAAATATAAATAATAATGGTAGGTTGATATATATAGAAAGGTTTAGTAAAAAAGGATATTTATAATCATACTCAGACGAATCTTCTTTAATTAAATAATCACCCAAAATAACAAAAAGTGAATACCCTAGGAAAAATGCTGTGGGATAATGCTTCCCTTGTAAAATAAAGAAAAGCCCTGCAATAACTGTAAGCGGTGATATAAAATACTTTAGATATTTCATAATTAATAATTTAGTTATTCATAATATAAATCTACAATATTGATTTATGACATATAGTTTTACTCGGAAGAGTATTTTTCTTTTCTCTTCATAGTTATTCTTTTGTTTTGGTCCAGCTCCATTTTTCTAAGGCGAATATTTTCCGGAGTGACTTCTACTAGCTCATCTTCTGCAATAAACTCCACATATTGATCTAATGATAATCGTTTAGGAGGTCGGAGAGTTACGGTGTTATCGGAGCCAGCTGCTCTCATATTTGTCAATTTTTTTTCCCTACAAATATTAACACTTAAGTCGCCTTCTCTATTTCTTTCCCCTATGATCATTCCATCATAGACATCAGTACCAACGGGTGTAAAAAGCTCTCCTCTATCTGCCATTCCTACACAGGCATATGTAGTAACCTTTCCATTTCGATCGGCGACTAAAGCTCCTGAAATACGCTGTGGAATTGGTCCATACCAAGGCTGGTGACCTTCAAATAATGTATTCATTATGCCAGCTCCTTGCGTATCAGTCATAAATTGCGATCTAAAGCCAATTAATCCGCGTGATGGAATTAAGAAATCCATATTTACTCTACCGCTCCCATGATTTTGAAGATTGGTCATTTTCCCTTTTCGTGAAGATAATTTTTCTGTCAAAACACCAACCTTATCTTCGGGAACATCTAAAAAAACTTTCTCCATTGGCTCTAGCACTTTACCATCTTTTTCTTTAGTGATTACCTTAGGCTTGGAAACCATAAATTCAAATCCCTCTCTTCTCATGGTTTCTATTAATATTGCCATTTGAAGCTCACCCCTACCTCTAACTTCAAAAACATCTGGCCTGTCAGTGGGAATTACCTGCAAAGAAACATTGCTCAATATTTCTTTGTTTAATCTTTCAGATAAATGTCTTGAGGTTAAATATTTTCCATCTTGACCAGCAAAAGGGCTATCATTTACATAGAAAAGCATAGAAACGGTTGGCTCATCAACTTCTATACGTGGAAGCGGCTCTGGTTTTTCATTATCAGAAACCGTATCACCAATATTTATATTTTCAATTCCTGAAAATGCAATAATATCTCCAGACTCCACTTGATCAACAGCGATTTTATTTAATCCTTTAAATGTATATAGTGCAGAAAATTTTTGATTCGGTCTAATTTCATCCTTCGTACATAGTGCATAATTTTGATTTAATGAAAGAGTTCCATTGTTTAGACGACCCACGGCAATTTGACCAACATAAGAATCATAATCAAGACTGGTTATAAGAAATTGAGGTACTCCATCATCAGATACATCGGGCCCACTAATTTTAGATATAATCGATTCAAAAAGTGGAATCAAATTTGTTGAATTATCGCCAATTTCATTATGCGCAATTCCTGATTTTGCATCAGTATAAATTATTGGGAATTCTATTTGATCATCTGAAGCATCAAGATCTATGAATAAATCATAAACTTCATTAATCACTTCATCTATACGTGCATCAGCTCTATCAATTTTATTGATAACTACAATGATGGGTAATGATTTTTCTAGTGCCTTTTTTAATACAAACCGTGTCTGCGGCAAAGGGCCCTCGCTCGCATCTACTAATAAGAGTGCGCCATCAACAAGATTCAAACTTCTCTCTACTTCACCACCAAAATCTGCGTGCCCAGGGGTATCAAGAATATTTATCTTCATATCGTTGTAGAAAATTGCAGTATTCTTTGCTGTAATTGTAATCCCACGCTCTTTTTCAAGATCCATGGAGTCCATAATCCTATCTTCAACGGCCTGATGCTCTTTAAATGCTCCGCTTTGCTTAAGCATACCATTTACAAGGGTTGTCTTTCCATGATCAACATGGGCAATGATTGCTATATTTCTAAAATTATTTTTTCTCATATGTCTATATTTTATGTCCAATCTCAAGATGCATTGCGTTATCTTTTCTTTCTCCATTATAAAATCCCCATCCATAGTCTATGCGAATAATACTAGGCCAAGGACCTTCAAATTGAAATGATATTCCCGTGCTCATTAGGCCTTTAGAATCAGCTAAGGATGAAAATTCGCCCTGCGTAGCAGCTCCATAATCAACAAAGCCAGCAATTGTTGCTCCAAATTCATAGCGCTCTGCAATGACTCTTCTTGGGATAATAATTCTTCTTAGCTCGATTGAAGTATGATAATTGTTAAAACCAAACCGGTAAG
>JAYZHP010000112.1:0-4060 GCA_036166415.1 Fidelibacterota bacterium
CCGCAACAAAGAAGCCCGCAACAAAGAAACCTGCAACAAAGAAACCTGCAGCAAAGAAGCCCGCAACAAAGAAGCCCGCAACAAAGAAACCTGCAACAAAGAAACCTGCAGCAAAGAAACCTGCAGCAAAGAAGAAGTAAATGAATAGTGAATTAATTAATAAATTAAGATTAACATTCAGTGTTGTTTTAATTCTGGCATCTATTTCTACTTTTATATATAGCTTCGTTTATGGCGAACCATTTGATCAATATTTTTATTTAGCTATAATTATGATTGGTGGAGCTGTAGTGCATCTTCAGAAGATTGAACAATCTGGGAAAAAAAGCAAAATAAAGAATAAAAAATAAATTTTAATGCGTGCTATAATTAGTGATTATCTAAATAATTATGAATCTTTCCAATTATTTGGATTGTCGCACTGGGTTGCAATTCTTTTATTTTTTTTCCTTCTATTTTTCCTTCCTTGGTTATCAAAAAATTATCTATCATTAATTAATCAGAAAAAACTCGGCACATTTTTAGTATTAATTGTATTCATAAATTATCCTATTTGGGTAGCACTTGAATTAATTGCTGGATCATTTGAATATAAGTTACATCTACCTCTACACTTATGCAGATTTGCCAATCTACTACTTCCTTTTGCAATAATTAAACGTAATGACTTTATTTTTCAAATATTATTTTATTGGGGACTCTCTGCTATGTTTCAAGCTATTTTTACACCTGATATAACTCATGACTTTCCTCACTTCCATTATTTTAGGTATTTTGCAGCTCATCAGCTTTTAGTCATCACAATTGTCTATGCGGTTATTGTTTATGATATGCGGCCAACATTAAAAGGGTTGAAGCATGCTTTTATTGCGCTTAACATATTCCTAATTTTTTCTTTGGGTTTTAATCTGCTTTTGGATGCAAACTATTTTTGGATTATGGGAAAGCCTCCAGTGAGCTCATTATTAGACTTTATGGGACCATGGCCATGGTATATCCTTGTTGCAGAATTTGTAGCATTGTTACATTTTATTATTGTATATATAATGTATAAATTTTTTAGTAATTATTTTAAGTTAGCCAATCAATGAGAGCGATATTATCTATACTATTATTTTCTACTCTATTTTCTCAGATAATTGAAAAACAAAATAAATTATTGTGGGATGGTACAGATTGGACCAATATTGAGAAAAAATCAATAGGTGGCGATAGAAGTACCTATCAAATTAAGTCAGCTTATATAAGTGGATTATTAGATGGAAGGCTGTACTATTATCTAAAAGCCTGGACAGAAGAACAAGAATTTGCTGATAGCTTATATAGTGATCGATTGGATTATTTAACAAACCGTGAAACTATCAGACAGTTAGATCGATTCTATGATGATAGATTAATGGCTTATGTGCCAGTTGTTTCTGCGGTAATTATTGTGCATATGGAGGCTGAGCAAGTTTCAAAAAAAGTAATTGATCTATATGTTGATCAAACAAAATTTTGGATCAATCAACTAACGCTTGACATGGAAGAAGAGGGAATGCGTAATCTTCTAAAACAGAAACAAGATAAATATAGCAAATACTATAAACGCAATTAATTTTTCAATTACTATTTTTCATGAAGAAAAGCAATTTTCAAAATCTAATTAAAAAATTAGATCAACACTTTATTCCTAGTCAAATTGGATACGATCAGAATGAGTGTTTAATTGTAGGAAAAATTTGTGATCAATCATCCGAAGCAATGATTGGAAAAATTTTACAGAAAGAAAATTTTAATTATTCTATAAAGCATCAAGATACCAAAACCTATCTAAGGCTATCTTCCGTTGAAAAGGATATTCTATTTAAAATTCCAAAAATTTCAAACACACATTGGACTCTTTTTTGTTTAACGGTGTTCACTACTTTGCTAGCTGGAGCTTTAATGCAGGGTGCCAATATTATATTAAATCCTTTATCAATATTGAAGGGAATACCTTTTTCTTTAACACTCTTACTTATTCTAGGCACTCATGAGTTTGGGCACTATTATTATGCTCAAAAACATAACGTTGATGCTTCCTTACCTTATTTTATACCTGCGCCTCCATTTATTTTTTTAATTGGCACTTTTGGAGCTTTTATAAAGATTAAATCTGCAATAAAAAATAGAGAGGCATTACTACAAATAGGCGCCGCAGGACCTATAGCAGGTTTTATTATTGCTGTTCCCTCTTTATTGATTGGATTAAATCTTTCAACTGTTTTTGAAAAAACTACTAGTACAAACTCCCTAATTCTTGGGGATTCATTTCTAATGAAGATCTTGATTATGATTACCCATCCTAATTTGACTGAAGTCCAGGATATAATGCTTCACCCCATAGCATTTGCAGGATGGATTGGTTTATTAGTAACAATGCTTAATTTACTACCAATTGGACAGCTAGATGGCGGGCATATTGCATACGCCATGTTTGGAAAAAAACAGCAACTTATTGGAAAAATTTCATTGATTGCGCTTATACCTCTCAGCTTTATATCTCTGAATTGGTTAGTATGGGGTTTATTAATTTTTTTTCTTATGCGATCTACGGGACACCCGCCAATAAATGATTTTGACAAACCTTTATCAAAAGACAATAAGATAATAGGCTACCTATGTTTTATCATATTTATTTTATGTTTTATACCTGCCCCATTTAAGTTTTGAAGAAATTTCTATATTTCATTTTATTTATTAATATAGTTTTTTCGCAAGTACGCATAGGTGAGTTTCAATCAATATCTTCCTTTGTTAATATTAAAGATATCACTCTATCCAATGATGCAATATTATATGTTTCAAATTCTGGATTTGTAGAATACAAAAACAAAGAACAATCTTTTGATATAATATCTATTGATCAAGGGCTTGCATATAATGAATTGAATAAAATTCATACAGATATTAATGGTAATTATTGGATAGGATCAAACAAAGGAATACAGGTCTGGAGCTTTAATGAAAAAAAACTTAAGGAAAAGTTTGATCTAGACATAGAACAAATATCAGGTTTTATAGATTATAATAATTTGATTTATGCTTCTGCAAAGTTAAATGGGGAATGGGGATTGATTGAATTCAAATATATTGATGATAAAATCTATTATAGGGATTTTTATAGCCGAAGTGACATAAGCAATATTTCAAGCATTACTGTTTTTAATGATGATATTTATATTTTATCATCAAAAAGAATTCTATCAGGAAATCCCGCTAAGGAACATATTTCATACTGGACAAATCCTATGCCTGATTTAAGCGATGACATAATTGATTTTTCATCTAATGAGAATAGCCTTTTTGTTTTAACAAATACTGCCGTACATCAATTATTTTCAGATAAATCAATCGAAGTATTTATAAATAATAATTCAAGTTTAGGATCTATTAAGCGCATATCTATTTTAGATAATAATCTATATGCTATTTCTGACTCTTCAATTTTTCGAATAAGCAAGAATCAATTAACCAGTCTATTTCTAGATTCAAGATTAAATTTTACCGATATTGAAAGTGATAAAGAAAATTTATGGCTTGGCACAGATCATGGATTAGGGCACTTCCGAGATGGTGAATATGAAAATCTGTTATTTAATCAACCATTTATCAATAGCCCTGATATTTTAGAAATTTCTGATCGCAATCAATTGATATTGGCTAATAGCAAAGGAGTTTCTTTATCTGGCTGGGTAAATTATTCTACAGAAAATCTTCCTAAAGATATTTCAATTGATTTTAATTTATCTAATCTAGAATTAGATTTTGGTGAAAAAATATCTAAATCAATATTCCATAAAAATAAATTATTTGTAAGTTTGATTAATTCCACATCAGCCGGAATACTTTCTTTCGAAATTTCAAACAATAAATTAAATCTAAACAAAAGATATTTTTCCCATGACAGCAACAATAGTATTTTGCCTCACTATATTATTGATGATATGATAATAGATAATCAAGATAATCTTTGGGCTACATCTTCTGGCAAGGAAGACTACCCCCTGAGTGTTTTTAATGAATCTGAATCGCGACA
>JAYZHP010000113.1:0-5496 GCA_036166415.1 Fidelibacterota bacterium
CAAAAGAATCTTGGTAAAGATAAAACTGGATCGCAATTAAAACATGAAAAGGACTATTGGGATAATTACTACAACAAAATTGATGATACATTTAAATCGACTAAAATAAATGAAAAATCCTCATCGGCTAGGCTTGATAATAATGATTCAAAGCTTAATGATAATGTCCCAAGTGGTGAATTAAGTCAGAAGTGGACTGATTATCGTTCTAGTCTTCCGCTGGTTAGCCCAGCTAATAAACAAAAGCAGGATGTAATAATTATTGGCACGGGATTAGCAGGAGCATCTGCTGCAGCTTCCATGGCTGAGATGGGATATAATATAAAGGCATTTTGTTTTCAAGATAGCCCACGCAGAGCACATTCTATCGCTGCACAGGGCGGCATAAATGCTGCAAAGAATTATCAAAATGATGGAGATAGTGTATATCGGCTTTTTTATGATACTATTAAAGGGGGTGATTATAGATCTCGGGAAGCTAATGTATATCGCTTGGCAGAGGTCAGTGGAAATATAATTGATCAGTGCGTAGCGCAAGGTGTACCCTTTGCTAGAGAGTATGGCGGTACATTAGATAACAGATCATTTGGCGGGGTTCAAGTTTCAAGAACATTTTATGCGAGGGGCCAAACAGGACAACAGCTATTATTAGGAGCCTATAGTGCACTGAGTAGACAAATTAATTCAGGCAAGGTAAAAATGTTTACCAAGCACGAAATGGTAGATATTGTATTGGTTGATGGCCATGCAAAAGGCATCATAGCGAGAAATTTAGTTACTGGTGAGCTTGAAAAACATTCTGCTAATGCGGTGGTATTAGCAACGGGCGGCTACGGAAATGTATATTATTTATCTACAAATGCGATGGGAAGCAATGTGACTGCAGCCTGGAAGGCTTATAAGCGGGGTGCTATGTTTAGCAATCCATGTTTCACACAAATTCATCCAACTTGCATTCCCGTATCTGGTGACTATCAATCAAAACTAACTCTAATGTCTGAGTCGCTAAGAAACGATGGAAGAATATGGGTATCAAAAACCAAGGGAGATAAGCGCTCTCCAGACCAAATACCAGAAAACGAAAGAGACTATTATCTTGAAAGAAGGTATCCCGCATTTGGAAATCTAGTGCCTAGAGATATTGCCTCGCGCGCTGCCAAAGAAAGATGTGATGCAGGCTACGGATCTGGAGATACAGGGCAATCAGTATATCTAGATTTTGAAGATGCTATCAATAATATGGGTCAAGATACCGTAAGCGCACGCTATGGTAATCTATTTGAAATGTATAGCAAAATAACAGGTGAAAACCCATATAAAACCCCGATGCGCATCTACCCTGCTGTGCATTACACCATGGGTGGTTTATGGGTTGATTATAATTTAATGACTTCGGTTCCCGGTTTATTTGCAATTGGAGAATGTAATTTTTCAGATCATGGAGCAAATCGCTTGGGTGCATCAGCATTAATGCAGGGATTAGCTGATGGGTATTTTATTCTACCATATACTATTGGTACCTATCTGTCCAAAGAAATAAATAGCGAACAAGTTAGTACAAACGATTCCTCGTTTGATGAAACATTGCAATCATCAAAAGAGGTGGTTGATAAACTACTTTCAAACAATGGCAATAAAACGGTCGAAAGCCTGCATAAAGAATTAGGCCTGATTATGTGGAATAATTGCGGCATGTCTAGAAATCAAAGTGATTTGGATCAAGCATTAAAAGACGTAGATGATCTAAAGAAAAGTTTTTGGTCTGATGTTAAGGTTCCAGGAAATGATAGCTCAATCAATTTAGAGCTTGAAAAAGCCTGGAGGGTTGCTGATTTTATTGAGCTTGGAGATTTAATGATTCGCGACGCTTCTGATAGAAAAGAATCGTGTGGTGCGCATTTCAGAGAAGAGCATCAAACCAAAGATGGTGAAGCGTTACGTAATGATGAAAATTATAGTTATGTATCAGCCTGGGAATATAAAGGTGAAAAATCCTCCCCTAAGCTTAATAAGGAAAAGCTTGATTTTGAAAATGTTACACCAACACAAAGAAGTTATAAATGAGCAAAAAATTGGATATTACCCTAAAGGTTTGGAGACAAAATACTCCTGAAGAAAAAGGAGAGTTTGTTACGTACGATATGAATGGTATTAATTCCCATATGTCTTTCCTAGAACTTTTAGATGTATTAAATGAAAAATTAATCAATGAAGATGAAGAGCCGATAGCGTTTGAACATGACTGTAGAGAGGGTATTTGTGGAAGTTGTGCCATGACAATTAATGGCGAATCACATGGCCCCGTTAAATCAACAACTGCTTGTCAGCTCCATATGTTTAATTTTAAAAGTGGTGATACAATATCTGTTGAACCATGGAGGGCCTCCTCTTTCCCCATACTAAAAGATCTTGTAACGGATAGATCCTCATTTGATCGAATCATTCAAGCCGGTGGATATGTATCTGTCAACACAGGTAGCGCTCCTGATGGAAATGCTATTCCGATAGAAAAAGATAAAGCACTTGAGGCTTTTGACGCAGCTGCCTGTATTGGCTGTGGTGCATGTGTATCCACATGTAAAAATTCTTCTGCAAGTTTATTTGTTTCTGCTAAGCTTGCTCAATTTTCTTCATTACCCCAAGGCAAACCTGAACAAAAACAAAGAGTTCTTAAGATGGTAAAGCAAATGGATGACGAAGGATTTGGGCACTGCACAAATACTGGAGCTTGCGAAGCAACCTGCCCTAAGGATATTTCAATAAAAAATATTGGAATAATGAATAAAGAGTACCTTAAGGCCCTTATAGATTAATTTCTATTTTATTTATTTATTTTTCATAAATTCAATCAAGATAATCCATTTAATAATTAATTACAAAATAATAAGAATAGGGGATAAATATGCTTAAAAGAATATTTCTAACGACTGCACTGGTATTAAGTGCCTGTTCTACTGTAGAGGATGTAGCACTACCTGTTACTGCTTCAAATGATAAAGCATTGGAGTTTTTTAATGAAGCCGTGTTTCATGTTAAACAGGGTGAATGGCAAGAAGGAAGAGACAGTTTTCAATCAGCTCTTCGTATTGATCCAAATTTTGTTATGGCAAATTTATGGGGCTGGACCGAAGACCCTATACAAACAAGAAAATATAGAGAAACTGCAGTTTCAAATAAAGATAATGTAAGTGACGCAGAAAGAATAAGGGTAGAGATGTGGGAAGCTGGAAGAGATGGAAAATCATCAAAAAAGCTAGAACTTGCAAAGGAGCTTGTAAATAAATATCCCCAAAGTTCTGAAGCATATGTTGAGCTTGGTGGTGTTTATAGCGAACAATATAAACTAGATGAAGCAATTAAAGCTTATGAAGATGCAATAAAAATAAACTCTGATAATTATGATGCATGGAGAGAATTAGCAAAATTTCATATTGTCGTAGGAAATAATGTGATGCTCCCAAAAGATAGACAGGATAAATCAAAAGCAATAAAATACGCTGAAGAAATGCTTAGGGTTCGTCCTAAAGCACCAAATGCACATCAATTCAGAGCAAATATTGAAAGACAGCATAGCAATTTTGAAGAAGCAAATAAGCTATACCAAAAAATGGTAGATGTATGTAATGAAACAGGCTCTACAGCTAAATCAACAGCTCTCATTATTTCAGCGCATAATTTATTGTTTAGTGGACAACTTGAAAATTCTATGACAAGATATGATGAGGCAATAGCAATATCAAGCACACCACAAACTGCGCATAATCTTAAATTATATAAAGCTGTGGCTAATTTATTCTATGATAAATATTATAATGGGCTTGATGTATTAGATGAAATGATTAAAGATGTAGGTGAGACATCTACTTCAAAACAGGCAGTAAACCAAAATACAGCTCAGATATATTGGAATAAAATGATGATGCAAGGCCATAACCAGCAAAAATCTGAAGCATTTAAATCATTAGCTAAATTTAAAGAATATCGAAAGCGTAATTTAGATATGAACGAAAAACTTGATGTAGATGGATATAATGCTACTAATTACGCGATGGAGGCATGGATGCACACTTTATTTGGTGACTATGATAAGGCTAAGTCATTATTAGCAAAACACTATGATATAGCAAAAACATGGGAAAGTGCTGGAGCGTTTGATAATTATAATGGAATTTATGGTATGATTTATGTAATGCAAGGTAATCCTAAAAAAGCACTAGAATATTTTGATGATCGTATAGATCCAGGTAATTATCAATACTACAGCTATTTTAAAGCGTTAGCGCTTAAAGCAACTCAAAAAGAAGATGAAGCAAAAGAAATGTTCAAATATATTGCAAACTATAACTTTTTGAGTTGGGAAGTTGGTCTAACAAGAAATCTTGCCCAAAAAGAACTAGATTCATAAATAATGAGGCTATTTAGTCTATTTTATCTTCTGCTATCATTACTTATGGCAGAAGATAAAATAGCGGGAATAGAGCTTCCAAATATTCCCTCAAAAAACCTTCTATCAATCACTGCAGATGGTTCCAACTTTATTTGGGTCGGAACTGATCAAGGTCTTGTTCGCTTTGATGGAATTGATTTAGATATTTTTCGCTCTAATCCATTCTCACCTACTTCATTATCAGGGAATAGGGTGTGGTTTTTAGACAATTATAATGCTGATACATTGATTGCCATTACCGATAATGCAATTCATCTCTATAGTAAGAAAAACTACAAATTTGATCAATATAAAATTAATTCTAGACCCACAAATTATTACAAATTAGATAATGAAATTTGGATAACCACCCTATCTGATGGTGTTTATAAACTGAATAAGAATAAAGAGCTAATTAGATATAGATTTGAACCATTGAACCCCTTTTCAATCTCATCATCGAATTTTGAATCAGTTAATGGCAACAAATTTGCACTTGATTCAAATGGTAATATTTGGCTTGCCACCTCAAGTGGTCTAAATAAAATTAAAAATGATAATTCGGTTCGAAGATATTTTAGAAGTAATACAGATAATGCATTGCTAAGTGAAAATATCTTATCTCTTTATTTTGTAAATAATGGCACATTACTTATTGGCACAGATAAGGGGCTTAATTATTTTGATATTAATAATGAAAAATTCTCTTCAGAGCCACAATTGAAAAATAAATCAATTAATAATATCATAGAGCTAGATGGAGAAATCTTATTTTTTACAAACACAAATATTTATAAACAATCAAATAACTCCTTAGTTTTATATAAATCAAATAATATTTTTTCAAATGTTAATTCTGGTGGCAAATCAAATCTTTTCTGGGAAAAAGGAAATAGTAAAATATTATACAATGGTAAGGCATTTGATCTAAAAAAGAACGTAAATGATGTTTTTCAATTAAATGGTGATTTTATTGTATCTACTAGCGATGGTCTAGTAAATCTTTCTTCAAGGAAATTAGTTGCTGAGAAAAGTGAACATAGACTGCAAAAAAGGCAAAATATTGATTT
>JAYZHP010000114.1:0-5956 GCA_036166415.1 Fidelibacterota bacterium
GTGATTTTCCATGATCCAAAATCACCAAAAGATGAAGGTTCAGCTTTAAACTTATAATCCGAATATCGAATATGTTCGAAATATTTTTCTGGAAAAACCTGGGCATAGCTTGCTACAGAAATCGAATCTGAAAATAATAACCCTTGCTCCCATTGAACTGCAAGCCACCTAAATGGTAGATCCCTGCCAATCCAAAAGAGCTGTTGTTCTGCGCTATCTCTGATAACAGTATACCCCCAAGGTATTTTAATGTTCCATCCATACTTATTAATTAGCTTATCCTGCAGCTCTTCTTGGAGTGTGGATTCATCAAACAAATATGCACTTTGTCTTTTGATGAATAATTCGTCAAACTGTTTTTTTAACCATGGGCCTTGCTCTTCAGAGAGATTATAAATTTTCTCATAAGAAGGGCCATTGATTATCAAAAAATTTTGGTCACGCGCATATATATCTTCAGAAAAAATAAGATGATTATCTCCAGACATTGATGAGTTATATTGATTTTCAGATAATATATTTTTTATCAATTTGGATCCATTATTTGAAGGATAATTGCCTATCGCCCCAATAATGACATTTACATAATTCTTTACATCTTTGAAGCGTTCTGGCTCTACCCAAATAATTTTAAAATGTGGCTCTGGTTGTGGAGTGAACAGTGTGTCGCTAAATATTCTAGATAATATTGACTCTATTGCACTTTTATCGGTTTTAGAGCTAACAAGAATAATTTCATTGTCACCACCCTGAGCCCGCGGTTTAGTATCCTGACAAGCAGAAAATAAAAAAATTAATAGTAAAATAAAGTGTCTAAACATTTTGTTATTTTGTTTTTAATAGATTGAAAATTACTCTTAATTATAAACGAGTATTAAACTTTAAATGAATCTTTCCATCTTTTAATCCACCAGTAGGAAAACCTACTGAAATATCATAGTGGAATGTACTATCAAAAACCCGTACGCCGAACCCAGAACTAGGTTTTATCTTTAATTCTTCAACAACAACATTATCAATAAATACAAAAAATTGGGATTGATCTAAATTGCCTGAAATCCATTCGAATGTTTGCAGGAAAACCCAATCAGCAGAAAATTGATTTTCATTATATCCTCTCAGTGTATTTGATCCTCCAAATTTGACTTGCTTTGCACTAATAAGTTCCCGGCTGTCAATATGATTTAAGAATCCTTGAATTTTAAAAGAAAGGATACTTGATAAAATAGGTTTATAAATGCCAAAATGAGCTTGTGAATTCAATTCAATAGCACTGCCTAGTTTATCAATATAGTTTCCAATATCAATTCTTGTACCCCAATAGCTACCAGAATAAGGTAGCCATCGAGCATTTCTTCTATCTCCCTCTACAGCAAATGCAACCAAACGAGATTTTGAGCGCTGAGAAAATTGGAAATCATTAGTCGTCTCATATTTGCTTCCAATTTTCCATCTTCCAAAAGGGCCAATCGCAGTAATATATGCTGAAAGCGTTTCTAATAGGTAATTCTTATCCGAAAACTCTTGATTAAAGTTCATATTGATACCAAAAAGCTGACCCATAATAATTGGACTATTTACTTCAAAAGAAAGTAAACGAAAAAGAGATGTAGGTTGTCGCCATAATAATCTGAATGAAGAACTATTCTTAAATATATTCTCTAGATTAAAATCCAGTTCGCCATTTAACTTCCAATCTCCATTCTTATCTTTAGTTGACCCTAAAATACCTCCTACGTGACTTTTAAAATCAGTTCTAATATTAACCAAAGCTGCGATATTTTCCTTATTATAGCGAGCAAACGACATAGAAGTATTCTCAGATAAAAATGCATGCGCATCTTGGATTGCTTGAAATCTTGATAGTGCAATATCTCTTGATGGGGAATTGATTAAATTGTTAAACAATTTATTTAAAGCCAGTTGGTTGATTGTTTGATCACCTATAAAATGAACTGAATCAACCTTAATATCTTTTTTAATCAATTGAAATTGATTGTTTGGCTGAATAATATAATAATCTCCCCATCTTCCACTACTTTCGAGCCGATCAAAAGCTTCCTGATCATTAGTTTGAGCTATGATAGAATTATAAAAAAACAATATGATTATTATATTAAAAATGCGCACGTAACTCTCCTGTAATTTGAAAAAAACTATCGTAACGCTCATCATTGATGTAAATAATCGAAGAATTTGCCGATATAGACTGATCGATCATCAGCGATGATGATATAGTCGCACGCAATGTTTTATTGCTAGAAATGCCTTTTAGGGCTTCTGATGGCATTCCTGAAAATCCATTTGCATCAAAATAATCTATCCTACAATCCACTCTGCCATTATTATCAAAAAACTTAATAAAATTAGCTTTTAAGCCAAATGCATCTACGTCCCTATCAAAAAGGGTGGAAACAGTATTGTCTAAGTAATAAGCAGTTTTAATTTCATATTGAATGTTTTTTGGAAAAGACTTTTTTACACCAAGCTCATGATAAAAACCTTCAACTTCTCTTGAAACCTGTAGTCGATTATTTGTTGAAGTAGAATTGGAATGTATATCCAGATCATAAGTCAGATAATAATTATCTTTTAACGGAATTTGACTATCTATTCCGTAAACATTTGACCTTTTATCTACCCATCCCTTTATATCCATTCCGTTATAATTAATATTTGATTGAACTCGCAACCTATGTCGAATAGATTTTTTATCTTTTTGATATATCCACTCATTTCTATGCTGAAACATGAGCAATTGTGCAGTATGACTATTCAAAGCTTGATTGATATTTTTTTGAGGCCCATGATAATTAGAGTTAATAGAAAATCTATATTTAAAAATCTTTAGCTTTTCAAACTTCCATTTTGAAAAATCAACTGATAGTCGAGCAATTGAATTAATGTTAGTACCACTTTGAAAATTACCAAGTAAAATCGTATTTGCAATAAATGCCCCGTTCTCATCTCTTATATATTCATTGAGTAAAGGATCATACCTAAAACTTCCCCTGCCAATACCTACAGAATCATATACAACAGAACGAAATTCATTTATTGAGCTTTGCGTATTCAATACCATATCTAAACGAAGTGGCGATTGATTATTTCGATAATTTATTGCAGCTCTAGCAGAGCCAAATGATAGTTTGTTGTTAGTCAGTTTATTTAGCTGACTTCTAGATCTATATATTACTTCCTGCTTCCAGCCTTTTGGATTAAATGAACTATAGTCAAACTGGAAAAATTGAGATTCTTGGGATATCTGCATGCTTGAGGTTTTATTTTCCAAATGCCAATCCTTACGGTCTCCGACTCCAAATGAAAGTGACCTTATGCCCTTTGAAATATCTAACCCAATCAAAAGATCATTGAACTTATAACCCCTATGCCTAAACTCATGTTTTATATCAATGAACGGATTGATGGAGCCTTTAAAAAAAACTAATTTTGAATTGATTTGATTAAAATTTTGACTAGATCTGATTCTATTAAATCTCATTTTGCCGCTTTTAATCAAATTAGAATGGTGGCTTATTTTGATTTCTTCTCTAGATCGATTGCCATCTAAATTATTCATTTCAAATAAACTAATCCCCGCTTCAGTTTTGTCTGAAATGATAGTTGCTCCAAGCCTGCTAATTGATAAATCTTTTTTTTCCATCGTAGGGTCTATATCCCATGACTCATTAAAATCTACAGATCGATCTCTTCCTAGTGAATGAAAATCCTTTGAATTCATCCGGTGTTCAAAATTAAGTGCAACACCTAACTTTCCAAGTTTAATCTCCTTTTGGTCAATACCTAATCGAACCGCAGACCCATTTATGCTATTATTAGTCTGTCGATAAATATTATTATTATTTAAAGAAAATGCTGACTCAATAAAAAATGAGGAGCTCTCTTTATAGCTGGTTCTAGAATTAAATTGCAAAAGATTTTGTCCTTTTGGGGCATTTATATTTTGTCCTGGCGAATATCTTTGCTCACCTATTTCATCATCTAAACTGTATTCATAATAAATTCTATTCTTATCAGAAACCTTACGAATATACTTCCCATTCTGATCTCTACTAAAAACTACCGAATACCTTTCAAATTGGATATCGCTATCAGGGGAATAATTAAAAATGTTATCGATTAATATATAATCCCCTAAAGAATCTTGATATACTCCCTCAAGTGTTAATTGGTCAAATTGTTTGAATTGATTTTTTTGATTCTCTGTTAAAAATGCACTATTAATATTTTCATTTTCTCTAACATACTTAATTTGAAAATCTGAATTGGATGATAAAGATCCATCCATACCGGTTTCAAGGTAGCTTGTATTAAAGCTTAATTGCCTATACTGATATTCAATATCAATATCGGAATCAAAAAATATCAGATTGTTGGGCATAAAATGAATTTCACCTTTAGAGTAATCAATTATGTAATCTAAATCATCACCTCTTTTAAGAACCTTTCCGTTAAGCCATATTCGTTCCGACCCAGAAACAATGACCACATTGCTTATACCATCTATAGTGGTAAGATAATAAGGGCCTTGATTTCCATCTTGACCCTTAATTTCAAGCCGGTGATAGGTTCCTTTGCTTTGACCAATAATCGATCTAATGCTACCCCTATTGAACTGAATATCATTTTCTAATCCAATTATTTTTCTATTATACCTGTTAATTTCATTACCATTCTCATTAATCTCGATATCTCCTGCTGTGATTAAAAAGTTTGGGTTGGTTACTTTTATATATACTTTATCCAACTCGTCCAGGTCAGCTGTAGAGCCATCAGGTTGAATCGGTATAGACTCATCGGTAATAACTCCTGAAATAGATGTCTTATCAGAAATTTTGCCAGCAATTTGAAGTCTTAACCCTCCATTTAAAGAGCTATTACCATTTCCTCCTAGATTGATTCCACGGAAAAAAAATCCGGATGCATTCATTGGAAACTCGTTTGTTGAACTGTTTATATTATTGTTATCAGTTTTGGCGCTATCTATTCCTTCAAAATGCAAACTATCCAATGATGGTAGGGTATTAATAAGTGGACCAACCTGAAACAAGCGCAACGAATCTTTTGTTGATACTTCTTGAGAAAAAACAAAAGTCATCATCAATGAGAAAATAATAAAATGTTTATCTTGAAAAACTGTATGTATCAAAAATAAAGATTTCTGTTTTTGTTAAAACATAGAGCTGATTTTGATCCATATAAAGATCAATAATAGCATTTTCACTAATTTCTAGATTAATTACTGAGCTATCAAAAAATTGTATTTGCCCTTCTGTATTGATGATAGACCATTTGTTATTAATCGAAAAAGCTTTTAAGGGGTTTTTAATTTTTATCTTAAATTTTCTTTGCAGTCTTCCAGCGCGGTTATAAATAAATAATTCATTATTACAATTAAAAATGATTCCAATTTGATCCTTTTGATCAATAGATATATCTTTTAGGCAGTTTGCAGTGCTGGGATTCAAATTCAAATCAACAAATTTATCGAACTTGCTAGTAAGTGATTGTGTTTTATAAATGATATCCTCATCAGGTGAATAGAAATAAATATTGCGCCTTGAATCAATGCTAAATACCGTTGGATATCTTGACTCATCAAGAGTAAAATCAAAAAATTGAATAAAATTCAATCTAGAATCAAGTCTTGTTATCCTTCCTGTTGACTGATCAAGAACAAAGATGTCTAATTGATCAGCAATAATATCTACCGGGTCAAACAGGCTATATTTTGAACTACCAAATCCACCAGCCAGATGCAAACTATCATCAACTATCCTAGCTAAGCGATGATTCTGTTTATCAAGTAAAATTAGCTGATCATTCGATGAAGCAATCACCTCTGGAATAAATGTTGACGATAGATTTAATTCATCAAAATTAATTTGCAAAGATGGAAGGTAGCTTTGTGAAAAGCTTATTTGAAAAAAAGAAA